>CADBPE010000105.1 GCA_902796475.1 uncultured Ruminococcus sp. | reverse complement strand
TTGCCCAAGCTGCGGCTCATGCTCAGGCATGTACACCGCAAACTCCATGAACTGCCTTACCGAGGTGCTGGGCATGGCTCTCAGGGGCAACGGCACTATCCCGGCTGTACACTCCGAGCGCATCAGACTGGCAAAGCATGCCGGCATGAAGGTAATGGAGCTTTACGAAAAGAATATCCGTCCGCGTGACATTATGACAGAGGACGCATTCCGCAACGCTCTTACAATGGATATGGCTCTCGGATGCAGCACGAACAGTATGCTTCATCTGCCGGCTATCGCTCACGAGTGCGGCATTGAACTGAACCTTGACATAGCTAACGATATCAGCTCACATACGCCGAACCTCTGCCACCTTGCGCCGGCGGGCAGAACATACATGGAGGATCTTAACGAAGCAGGCGGAATCTACGCCGTTATGAACGAGATCAACAAGCTTGGACTGCTCAGGACCGATCTTATCACCTGCACAGGCAAGACCGTTGCCGAGAATATTGCCGGCTGCGTCAACAAGGATCCCGACATTATCAGAACAGTTGATAATCCGTACAGTCCCACAGGCGGCATTGCCGTTCTCAGAGGCAACCTTGCGCCGGATTCATGTGTTGTAAAGCGCAGCGCCGTTGCTCCCGAAATGCTGAAGCACTCAGGTCCTGCAAGAGTGTTTGACTGCGAGGAGGACGCAATGGACGCTATCAACGGCGGCAGGATCAACGACGGCGATGTTGTCGTTATCCGTTATGAGGGTCCCAAGGGCGGCCCCGGCATGAGAGAAATGCTCAATCCCACATCGGCGATCATGGGCAGAGGTCAGGGCGGCACCGTTGCGCTTATCACGGACGGACGCTTCTCAGGCGCTACAAGAGGTGCGTCTATCGGCCATGTTTCGCCCGAAGCGGCTGTCGGCGGTCCTATCGCGCTTATCAGGGACGGCGACATCATCGACATTGATATAAACGCAAACACCCTTAATGTGCGTCTTACAGACGAGGAGTTTGCCGCAAGACGTGCCGAGTGGACACCCAGAGAGCCGAAGATCACTACCGGATATCTTGCAAGATATGCTTCACTTGTAACCTCCGGCAACAGAGGCGCAATTCTGGAGATAAAGAAGTAATTACCTGAAAACCGAAAACGATAGTAAAAATTGCTGGTGCAGGGCGGTTTCTGAAACTGCTCTGCACAAAATGTTTTATTTTATGATATGAGGGATGATCAATGAGAGAAGCCAACTGGAAGGACTACGAGCTTATAGACTGCTCTGACGGCGAAAGGCTCGAACGCTGGGGAGATATCATCCTCATACGTCCCGACCCGCAGATAATCTGGAAGACCCCGCGCAGTGACCCTCGCTGGAAAGCCGCCCATGCAAGATATCTGCGCAGCTCAAGCGGCGGCGGAGCATGGCAGTATTACAAAAAGCTGCCCGACCAGTGGAGGATATCCTACGGCAGCCTGACATTCGGGATAAAGCCGATGGGCTTCAAGCATACGGGTGTTTTTCCCGAACAGGCAGTGAACTGGGACTTTGCAGCCGAGAAGATACGCTTGTCAAAAAGACCGATGAAGATACTCAATATGTTCGCTTACACCGGCGCGGCTACGCTTGCGTGTCTGAGTGCGGGCGCTTCTGTCGCTCATGTGGACGCTTCAAAGGGCATGGTGCAGTGGGCTAAGGAAAACGCCGCCCTCAGCGGTCTTTCCGACAAGCCTGTGCGCTGGCTCGTGGACGATTGTGTAAAATTCGTGCAGCGTGAGCAGCGCAGAGGCAACAAATACGACGGCATCATTATGGATCCGCCGTCATACGGCAGAGGTCCCGGCGGTGAGGTGTGGAAGCTTGAAGAACAGCTTTTCTCACTTGTGGAGCTTTGTGTGCCGATCCTTTCTGATGACGCCCGTTTTTTCATTCTCAATTCCTATACCACAGGACTTTCGCCCTCGGTTATGGAGTATCTTTTGGGTGTGATGCTTAAGCCCCGTTTCGGAGGAAGTGTGTCAAGCTCGGAAATAGGTCTGCACGTTACCAATACAGGTCTTGCGCTTCCCTGCGGCAGCACCGCTATATGGGAGAAATAAATCGCAGCAGGCGAATCAGTCCTGCTGCGGGGTATCGGCTCTTTTGGAAAAAGGAGTGGTCAAATGAAGGAATTTATAAAGGTAAAGGATCTGTACTTTAAGTACGAGGAAGAAGACGGTCAGGAAAGCGATTTTGCGCTGAGAGGAATAGACCTGACCATAAACAAAGGAGAATTTGTGGCGGTGGTGGGTCATAACGGATCTGGAAAATCCACTCTGGCGAAGCATTTCAATGCGATATACCTTCCCACCACAGGAGATGTAACGGTTGACGGCATGAATACCAAGGACGACGACCGTGTTTTCGATATCCGGAAAAAAGTGGGTCTTGTGCTGCAAAATCCCGATAACCAGATAGTTGCCGGCGTTGTGGAGGAGGACGTGGCTTTCGGCTGCGAGAACCTCGGAGTACCGCCCGCAGAGATACGCCACCGTGTAGACGAGGCTCTGAAAGCTGTTGATATGTATGAATACCGGCAGCACTCGCCCGACAAGCTTTCCGGCGGACAAAAACAGAGAGTCGCAATTGCCGGCATCATAGCTATGGAGCCTGAATGTATCGTGCTTGACGAGCCGACTGCCATGCTTGATCCGCGCGGGCGTGACGAGGTAATGGAAACTATAACCAAGCTGAACCGTGAAAACGGCATTACGATAATCCTCATCACGCACTATATGGAGGAAGCTGTGCTTGCAGACAGAGTTGTAATGGTCGATCAGGGCAGGATATTTCTTGACGGGACGCCGAGAGAGGTTTTCTCAAGAGTCGAACTGCTGAAACAGCACCGTCTGGACGTACCGCAGGCGACCGAACTGAACTACAAACTCAGGGGCTGCGGCTTTGATGTGCCTGATTCGGTGCTTTCCGAGGAGGAATGTATCGAGGCGATCATGAAGCTTATAAAGGGATGACAGGTTTTCGGAGGGAAAAGAATGTCAGTCATAAAAGTGAAAAATATCAGTCTCACCTACGGCAAGGGCACTTCATTCTGCAAAACAGCCCTTGATGACGTGAGCTTTGAAATAGAACAGGGCGAATTTTTAGGTATAATCGGTCATACGGGTTCGGGAAAATCCACGCTGGTGCAGCTGCTTAACGGTCTGCTGCGTCCTGATAAGGGCAGGATACTTCTCAACGGCCGTGATATCTGGGAAAAGCCTAAGCAGATAAGACAGGTGCGCTTCAAGGTGGGCATGGTGTTCCAGTATCCTGAGTACCAGCTTTTTGAGGAAACGGTGCGCAAGGATATCGCCTACGGTCCGAAAAATATGGATCTCCCGCCGGAGGAAATAGAAAAAAAGGTAGAGGATGCCGCAAGATTCACCGGTCTGCGCCCTGAGCTGCTGGATAAATCACCATTTGATCTGTCGGGCGGCGAAAAGAGAAGGGCTGCTATTGCCGGCGTTATCGCAATGGATCCCGATGTGCTGATCCTTGACGAGCCGGCGGCGGGTCTTGACCCGCTGGGAAGGGACGCTCTGCTTTCGGAGATAAAAAATTATCACGATACCCGCAGGAACACTGTACTGCTTGTGTCGCACAGCATGGAGGACATTGCCAGGATATCCGACAGGATACTTGTGATGAACAAGGGCAAGAATGTCATGCTGGACAGCGCAAAGGCTGTATTTTCAAGAGGGCGTGAGCTGGAATCAATGGGACTGCGCGTGCCGCAGATAACCCGTATAATGATGCTCCTGAGAGAAAAAGGCATACCCGTAGACACCGGCGCACTTACAGTGGAGCAGGGCTTCAGCGAGGTGCTGGGCTGTCTTTCGCAGAAGCATTCCGCGCCTGTCAGACCGTGACGATCCGGAGGTGCTTGTATGGTAAGAGATATTACGCTGGGTCAGTATATGCCCGGCAGATCGCTTGTACACAGAATGGACGCAAGGGCAAAGATACTTTTGCTGCTTGCCATAATTGTTTTTATTTTTGTTGCCGTGAATTATATGTCGCTCATGCTTATCACACTGGCGTCTATGCTGGTGGTGCTTATCACAAGGATAAGCTTCAGGCTGTATCTGAAAAGCATGAAGGTGATACTGCTTGTGATCGTGTTCACAGGCATACTCAACATCTTCTACGGCAGCGGTCAGGTGTATTGGGAGTGGGGCGTTATCAGGATAACCGAGGGCGGCATAAACAACGCCATTTTCGTGACGATACGAATAGCCACGCTGGTGCTGATAAGCTCGGTTCTGACGTTCACCACATCGCCCACCGATCTTACGGACGGTATTGAACGTCTGCTCAGCCCTTTGAAGATATTCCATGTGAAGGTACATGAGCTTGCCATGATGATGACAATAGCACTGCGCTTCATACCTGTCCTGCTTGAAGAAACGGACAAGATAATGAACGCTCAGAAGGCAAGGGGCGCAGACATGGAAAGCGGCGGGATAATCAAGCGTGTAAAGGCTCTCGTGCCGGTGCTGATACCCTTGTTTGTGTCATCGTTCCGCAGGGCAAACGACCTTGCTATGGCTATGGAGTGCCGCTGCTACAACGGCGGCAAGGGGCGCACACGCATGAAGGTGCTGCATTTTTCCAAAGCCGATGTTATTGCGCTTGTTTTCTTTCTTGTGGTTTTTGCGGGAGTCATACTCTGCAATATATATTTTCCGGCAACGGTCAGGTGAAGAATATGAGGAATATACTCAC
The DNA here is from genome assembly GCA_902796475.1 of uncultured Ruminococcus sp. Lineage (GTDB taxonomy): Bacteria > Bacillota > Clostridia > Oscillospirales > Acutalibacteraceae > UBA1213. The sequence continues at coordinate 846 of CADBPE010000105.1, read as the reverse complement.
AACTATAAGATATGACGGCAGGAGTTATCATGGCTGGCAGGTACAGGAAAACGCGGATTCGGTACAGGAGCGCTTTCAGGACGCTTTGTATAATGTGATAGGTCAGCGGCCTGATGTAAAGGGCTGCAGCCGCACAGATGCCGGCGTTCATGCGAATATGTACTGTGTGAGCTTCCGTACAGAGCATACTATTCCTGCCGACAGACTGCCGCCGGCGCTGAACCGTTTTTTGCCGTCAAGCATAGCCGCAGTAAGCGCAGCCGACGTAGCGGAGGATTTTCATGCGCGGTACTCCTGCAAGGGCAAGGAATACATATACAAGATACTTAATTCACCTGTAAGGGATCCTTTTCTGGACGGTTATGCCCTGCACTACTGGCATAAGTTAGACCATGAAATAATGGATAAAGCAGCGCGTCACTTTTTAGGGCGTCACGATTTCACATCATTCTGTACAGTGGACCCGCACAGGCGAAAGGGCGACTTTCACCGCACAGTGAGGAACATATCGGTAGCGAGGGCGGGCGATATAGTAACAATGACCATAGAAGCTGACGGTTTTTTATACAACATGGTAAGGATAATAGTTGGCACACTGCTGTATGTTTCGCAGGGAAAGATACAGCCTGACGATATACCCGGAATAATAGAGTCTGTTGACCGGAGCAAAGCCGGTCCGACAGCTCCGCCGGAAGGTCTGTATCTTAACAGGGTGTTCTATTGATAAAATTGCCGCGCCCAAAAATATCAAGCCAAAACCCAAACACAAAAGTTTCGCTCAAGCCTTTTCAAAGGCTTGCAGGTCCAGGGCAGCGCCCTGGTCGCGCTCCGCAGAGCGCGAAATCC
>CADBPE010000104.1 GCA_902796475.1 uncultured Ruminococcus sp. | reverse complement strand
TCCCATGCCGAACACGGAAGTTAAGCTCAATGGTGCCGAAGATACTTGATTGGTGACGATCCGGAAAAATAGGAAGATGCCAACACAATGAAGCCACTCATAATGAGTGGCTTTTTTCATGCCCGAAAATCAGGATAAACTCAGCCCCTTGGTCGGTTTTGGAAAATATTTGTTCTTTCGGAATAAAAATATTGAAAGCCGGGTATTCTTGTGCTAAAATATAATACACATTTGGCAAAAGGAGCCTATGTGAAAAATGTGAAAAGAGGAAAAAATATGTGCGGATTATGCGGTTTTACGGGTGAGGTGTTCCATCGGGACAGCGTTCTCGAGAAAATGACCGACGTTATCACCCACAGAGGCCCCGACAGCGCAGGCTTTTACAAGGACGACTACATTTCCATGGGATTCCGCAGATTGAGTATCATCGACCTCGAAAGCGGCCACCAGCCTATCTATAATGAGGACAGATCGCTGGTTTTGATGTTCAACGGCGAGATCTACAACTATCAGGAGCTGAGAGAGGAGCTTATCGGCTATGGTCACAGCTTCCGCACCAAAACCGATTCAGAGGTTCTTGTGCATGGCTTTGAACAGTGGGGCGAAAAACTTCTTGACAGGCTCAGAGGAATGTTCGGCTTTGCTATTTACAACACAAAGGACAGATCCGTGTTTATCGCAAGGGATTTCTTCGGCATCAAGCCCATGCACTATGCCGTTATAAACGGCAGCCTTGTGTACGGCTCGGAAATAAAGAGCATACTCCAGCACCCCGACTACAAAAAGAGCTTCAATATCAAGGCTCTTGACAATTACCTTTCGTTCCAGTACGTTGTGCCGCCGGAAACGTTTTTCGAGGGAATATATTGCCTGCTGCCGGGTCATTACCTCTGGTTCCGTGACGGCAAGGTAAAGACTACAAGATATTTCGAGGCTACCTTCCAGCCCGATGACAAGCTTACTATCAATGAAGCCGTGGACAGGATAGAAGCGGCTTTTGAGGACTCCGTAAACGCTCACAAGATAAGCGATGTTGAAGTTGGCTGCTTCCTCTCCAGCGGAGTCGATTCCAGCTATGTTTCCACCTATTTTGCCGATCAGAAGACCTTTACGGTGGGCTTTGATTTTGGCGAAAGGTACAACGAAATAAGCTGGGCGCAGGGTCTTTCAAAAGAGATAGGCGTTGAGCATCACACACATCTAATAGGCTCTGAGGAATTCTGGGAGGCTGTGCCAAAGGTGCAGTATCAGATGGATCAGCCGCTTGCGGATCCTTCGTGTATTGCGCTTTACTTTGTTTCAAAGCTTGCAAGTCAGTATGTAAAGGTCGTGCTTTCCGGAGAGGGCGCAGACGAGCTTTTCGGAGGATACACCATTTACAACGAGCCGCACGTTTTCAGAACATATCAGAAGATAGTCCCGCAGAAGCTGCGCTACGCGCTTGCCCGCAAGGCTAAAAAATGGCCGCACATCAAGGGCAGAGGCTATATTATGAGGGGCGCGCGCAAGACCGAGGATAAATTCATCGGAAACGCTTTTATGTATGATGACGAGGAAAAGCGTCAGATACTCAAGGATCCGTCTATCGTCACCAGACCGCAGGATCTCTGCAGGAAATTCTACGACCGTGTAAAGGGATATGACGACGTGACCAAAATGCAGTATCTTGATATAAACCTCTGGATGGTCGGAGACATTCTTCTCAAAGCCGACCGCATGAGCATGGCAAATTCTCTTGAACTGCGTGTGCCTTTCCTTGACAGAAAGGTATTCGATGTTGCCAGGACCATACCCACAAAGTACCGTATTGCTCACGGTACCACAAAGTACGCAATGCGCCAGGCAGCGCTCAGGCATCTGCCGAAGGCGACAGCTCAAAAGGAAAAGCTGGGCTTCCCTGTCCCCACCCGTGTGTGGCTGCGCGACAAGAAATATTATGAGATAGTGAAAGAAAAGTTCACATCGGAAACCGCAAAGAAATTTTTCAACACCGATCTCATTGTTTCCTATCTGGACGAGCATTTCAGCAACAAAGACGACAACAGCCGCAAGGTCTGGACTATCTACGTTTTCCTTGTCTGGTATGATATCTATTTCGGCGCTGATGCGCCCGCTGAAAAGGAGGCGGCAAAATGAGTCTTCCGGAGGATCCGATAATACTGTATTCGTTCATCAACACCCAGCTCAGGGACAAATATTCCTCATTTGAAGAATTCTGCAGGAGCAACAGCGTTGACGCCGAAAAAATTTCCGACAAGCTGAAGTCTGTCGGCTTTGAATACATTCCTGAGCTAAATAAGTTTATGTAACATCCTCTCATCCGGCGGCAAGCTGCCGGCGCAGAGCCTGCGGCGGCAAGCTGCCGCTCCCGATTTCGCGTTCACAGATAAACAGGCGGAAATGTAATTGCCCGCGCCCAAAAAATAACAAGCCAAAAACGACAACACAAAAGTTTCGCTCAAGCCTTTTCAAAGGCTTGCAGGTCCAGGGCGGCGCCCTGGTCGCGCTCCGCAG
>CADBPE010000103.1 GCA_902796475.1 uncultured Ruminococcus sp. | reverse complement strand
GCCTCAGCGTCCTTCTTCAGCTTTGTAAGGATCATTGCGGAGATCTCCTGGGGAGTATACTCCTTGGAGTTGATCTTTACCTTATAGGAAGAACCCATCTGTCTTTTGATAGATGCTATTGTGTGGTCGGGGTTGGAAACTGCCTGACGCTTAGCTACCTGACCTACCAGTCTCTCGCCGTTCTTTGCAAATGCAACTACGGAAGGAGTTGTTCTGGAGCCTTCTGCATTAGCGATAACTACGGGCTCGCCGCCTTCGATAACGGCTACGCATGAATTAGTTGTACCAAGGTCAATACCGATTGTCTTTGCCATAAATAATTACCTCCGATAATAATTTGTTTTTTAAAAGAAACTATAATTGAAATCAGACCTCATGATCTGATGCACTTGTTATTTGCCGTTTGATATCTGGACCATTGCGTGGCGGATAATATGCTCGCCTATCATAAAGCCCTTCTGATATACGCTTGCTATATGATCCTCAGGTATTTCGGGATCGTCCACTCTGGATATCGCATTGTGGTAATCGGGATCGAATTTCTCCCCGCGCTCACCGAATGACTTTACTCTGAGCTTCTCAAGAGCTGAATCAAGCTTTTTCTGGATAAGCTCCAGACCCTTTCTGAACTCGTCGGGCATATTCTGTCCGGCGTCAAGAGCAAGAGCAAAGTTGTCCACTACCGGCAGGAAGGCTTCTACGGCTGCCGCTGTTGCGTTGTCGTATGTTGAAAGCTTTTCCTTTTCGGTGCGCTTGCGGAAGTTATCATACTCGGCAGCCATTCTAAGGAACTGATCCTTCTGTGTATCGTATTCCTTTTTGAGCGCCTCGAAATCCTCTGCGGGCACCATATCTGCGGCTTCTGCCTGTATTTCCTCCGCCTCAACTGTTTCTGCGGGTTCTTCGACCACGGATGTTGTTTCGGTATATTCGCCGTTTTTATCGGCGTTTTTCTTCTTTCCCATCGTGATCTCTCCTTTCGCTGTGTTTTCTCGTTTTTAATATGTCAAGCGGTCAATTTCGGCTGCGCTGACGTTTTGTTAAATATCCAGCAGTTCCGAAAGCGACTCTCCGACCACATCGGCAACACCTGCAAGTGTTGAAATAACCTTCGGATAGTTCATCCTCAGCGGACCTATCAGCGCAAGTGAGCCTGTACACTGCGGTGCTGCGGTATAATTGGCTGCTATTACGCTCAGATTTTTTAGCGCCGGATGACTGAGCTCACTGCCGATCAGCGCTCCGGATCTTGCTTCCGCCGCTGATATAAGCTTGTTAAGCTCTCTTGGCTGTCCCAAAAGCTCCATTACCTTTTTTCCGTCCGCCGGATCAAGCTCAGGCATTGAGAAAAGGTTTTCCTGACCCCTGATAGCTGTTCCGTCGGCAGAGGCTTCTTTGGCGGCTTCGCTTACTGCAAGCAGCACACTTGGCATTATCATAGACATATCCCCGAAGGAGATAGCCGTTGACTGTATGAATGCCGGTGTTACAGCAGTCACCGGCATACCGGTGAGCCTTTCGTTGATCGCCTTGTCGAACATTTCCAGCAGGGAAGGCGTAACAGAATATTCACACCTGAAGAGCTTTGGCTTTACCGAGCCGAGCGAGGTTATCAGCACCGCCATAGCGGTGTAGCTGCCTGTGTGTACAAACCTGACGTGCCGTATCAGGGCGTTTTCTCCCGGAGGAGAGGTTGCCGCAGCTGCGCATCCGGTTATCCGCGAGAGTATATCGGCTGCCGTTTCAAGCAGCTTTTCGGGGGTATCGGAGCTCATGTCAAGCTTGTCCTTGATAGCGGTCAGTTCTCTTTTTCCAAGAGGCTGGGGCTTCATCAGATCATCGATATACACACGGTAGCCCAGTTCGGTGGGTACTCTGCCCGAGGATGTATGGGGCTGTTCTAAAAGTCCCAGTCCTGCAAGCTCTGCCATATCGTTGCGAACGGTTGCTGACGAAACATTAAAATCAAGCACATCGCATATAGCCTTTGATCCGATAGGATCGCCCGACTTGATATATGCCTCAACAACCGCTTCAAGAATTTTCATTTTTCTTTCAGTCGGTTCCATATCAGCACCTCTTTGTTAGCACTCTTATTGGTTGAGTGCTAAACTAATAATAATGTACCATTATCTTATCCGATTGTCAAGACCTTTATGCCGTGTTTTTGAAAAATTTTTGCTTATTTACACATATCTTAATAAACAGTCAGTCGGAAAAGTCCGCTTTTTTACCGAGATACGGCATTGCAAGCGTAAAAATGCTGCTTTAGCAGTCTAAGCTGCCGTCTGCGGAATTGCTGCGGCAGGTAATGGCGGACTTAAAAAAAGTTATCCCGCTCCTTGCCTGTCTGCCCGGTCGGCGTACCCTTACACTCTGATATGATCTGTTGTTTTAGACATATTTCAGCTTAAACTGAAGATTCGCTGAAGCGTACAAAAAATCCCCTTTTTCTTGCGGAAAAAGGGGATATGAGCGGTGTGTCTGTATTGTCAGAACTGAATTTCCCTGTTCGGGTCGGTGTCGGCTTCGTAGTCCACACCGTCTATGCCAAAGCCGAAAAGCTTGTAGAAATCGCTGAAATAGCCTTCGAGGTCGGCGTGGGTGTCAAGATTTTCCGTTGATATTGTTTTCCATAGCGCGCTGACCTCGGACTGTATCTCGGGCTGCATTTCAAGGTCGTCCAGACGAATGCGGTTCTGTTCGTCGGTTATGACGGCGCCGCTGTCGTTGTAAAGCTTCTCGTTGAGAAGACGGTACATCTGCTCAATGCAGCCCTCGTGTACGTTATGAGCCTTCATGACCTTATAAAGTATGGAAATGTAAAGCGGTACGATCGGAATGGCTGCGCTGGACTGAGTGACAAGCGCTTTGTTAACTGAAATATAGGCCTTGATGCCTTCGGCAGTGATCTCCTTTGACGCTGCGAAAAGATGATCCTTTGCCTTGCCGATAGAGCCGTCCGCATACATGGGGTGGGTGATATCGGGACCGATATAGGAGTAAGCAACGGTAACGGCGTTGTCTTCAAGGGCGTCGGCAGCCTTGAGAGCGTCTATCCAGGCCTTCCAGTCCTCGCCGCCCATGACTTTTATGGTGGCGTTTATTTCGTCAGGGGATGCGGGCGGAACGGTGATATCGCTTACAACACGGTTTTTCAGGTCGATAGTCTTGTTGGTGTAAGGCTCGCCGACGGTTTTAAGCACAGATGTATAGGTCGAGCCGTCCGCCATAGTGCGGCGGGGCGCTGCAAGACTGTAAACAACAAGATCGACCTTGCCGAGATCGTTCTTGATGATAGAAATTGTCTGCTGCTTTATATCCTCGGAGTATGCGTCGCCGTTGACGGTTTTTGCATAAAGGCCGTCTGCATGGGCGAGATCCTCAAAGGCTGCCGTATTGTACCAGCCGGAGGAAGCCGTTCTTGCGCCTGATGCGGGCTTGTCAAAAATAACGCCGACTGTTGCGGCTCCGAATGAATAGGCAGCCGTTATGCGTGACGCCAGACCGTAGCCCATTGATGCGCCGATAACCAGGACCTTTTTGGGCCCCTGTGCGTGTTTGTGAGCTTTTACATAGTCGATCTGCTCCTTAACAGCGGCTCTGCATCCGTCGGGATGAGCGGTGGTGCAAATAAATCCTCTTACCTTGGGTGTGATTATCATAAGCGTGGCTCCTTTATAAAGTAATAGAGAGCGGGCAGGCACCACAGCGGTGATGTTTGCCGCACTCTCATTTTAACATATATTTATTGGTTTGTAAAATATTTATTTTATTTCATCATATTCCAAAGCGTCCTCGGAAGAGACCTTAAATACAGAGCCTGCGCCGTCCGCTGAAACGTAAAGAGTTGAAAGGATCTCTATATGGTCGGTATACTCTAACTTGGGCGAGAAAGCGTAACAGGGGACACCGTTGATATCTTTCAGGCTTGGGTCGGTCTCAAAGGTATAGACGGATATGTCATGCTCAAGACCGAGGAGTTTTTCCTTTTCAACAAGAGCTGCAGCGGCTTCATTGGGACTTATTTTTGCATCGGGACAGCGTGTCTTCCAGTCCTTGTCAAGAGCGGCGGTGTTCTGCCCGACAGCCTCGTAGCCGCCCATCCAGTTCTGAGCAAGCACAAAGCTGCCGCTGCACGATACAAGGCAGTTTGTGCCCATGAATATTTTCTTTCCCTTTATTTCAAGACAGGGATAAATGGAGTAGTACATTTCGTTTTTATATTCTATTGTTCCGAAATAATATTTCTGATAATCCTTCAAGCTCTGGCACAGATAGAAATTTTCAATACCGCAGCTGTCAAGGAGACTGCAAGCCTGTTCAAAGCTGATGCTTCCGTCAGGCGCGCTGATCTCAGGCGATTCTCCTCTTTCGACAAGCTTGTACTGGAGCGGTTTTTCGGAGGTGTCGGAAATGTAGATGACGTTGCTGTCATCAGGTGTGGCAGGCTTGCTGTCCTTGTCTTTTTTTGCGCAGCCGCACAATGCAAGAGAACAGCACAGAAGTGTTATGAACAGGAGCTTTTTCATTGTTATCCTCGATCCTTTTGTGATATATTTTTAACGGTTTTCCGTAAACGAAGGGATATCCTCCGGTCATTTCTTTTTAAGCACTCTGACCCAGTAGTTTACTGTCAAAGTGAGCGAGTCGGTAGCTTCAAGCTGCTCGCGTTTTTCTTTGCGTATGCGCCAGAAGTGAGGAGTCATCAGCAGCAGGTCTTTAAGAGCGGCGTTGTCAAGCGTCATGCTGTAACGGTATTCACGTCGCTGCACCTCATCAAAAAGACCGATACATTCCGATGGCCGCTTGTCCTGAACAAATACCTCGTCATAGATGATGCTTTTCAGCTCTTTCAGATGATCGTTCCCGACAGTGACCTCAATGACACAGCCGTTCCTTTTAAGTACCCTTGCATATTCTTCGGGCAGCAGCAGAGAAAACATTGCGCACACGCAGTCAAGCTGATCGTCCTCAATAGGCAGATGTGAGGCGGTCGCCACGAGAAAAAGAATGTCCTTATCCCTGGAGCAGGCCATTCTGGCGCCGTCCTTGGAAATATCTATACCTATATATTCGCCCGGAAAAAGCGCTTTGAGCTTTGAAGTGTAATATCCCTCGCCGCAGCCGATATCCGCTGCCTTCGGGTTATCGTGCGAAAATTTGCGCATAGCGTCAAGCACGCTCTGACAGACAGGCTCATACATTCCGCTGTCAAGAAAGCGTCGGCGGGCTTTCAGCATTTCCGCAGTATCGCCCGGATCGAGTGAATGCTTGAACTGCACCGGCAGGAGATTCACATATCCTTGTCGTGCTCTGTCAAAGCTGTGACCCTTGCCGCAGTTCAGGGTCCTGCCGCTGTCGGTAAGTTCTTTGCCGCATACAGGGCATTTCAGTTTTATATCCATAAGGCTGCTCCTTTTTAATGCTACTTTATGCGTTTGAGAGTTCCTCCGCAGCGGCAGCGGTATCTTTCCGGGTGAGCTATGGCGGAAGAAAACTTTGAGCGTGTGATCCGCTGTCCGCATTTCTGACATTCTAAAATGTAGTTTATGGGGCGCTCACGCTTTTCAACGGTCACACCCATTTCCTGCGCCGTGTTGGTGCGGCTGATGGAATATCCGTATCTGCGGTTTAAAATGTCGGCGTACTTTTTGAAAACAGCGCCGTGATCGCCGCAGTCCGGACAGGTGTGTATCAGCTCATGGGCGATCGTCTGACGGCATGAAAGCTCAGGCGCAGTGAGCAGTATCGAGGAAAGCTCGATGGTATAGCGCCCGTTCCTTTTTATGCACTGCCCGAACCGTGTTTTTGCCCTGGTGTTTATTTTTACATGCGGGTCTGTGTTTTCCGAAACAGGTATGCCGGCGGCTATTGCCTGCTCCTTTACCAGCTGCAGAAGCTTGTCAAAATCATTGCTGTCCGGCATGGCGCTCACCTTAAAGCTCAACGAAAGCCGGTTCAAAGCCGAGATGCGGCAGTATCTTTTCCATCAGGTCGGACGTGCGTATTTTCAGGCTTGAGGTGTTTATACACGGGTGACAGCCGAAATATTCCGCGCTGAGAAGGTCTTTGTCTATAAGAAGTTTCACACGGTGTTCGCTGTCGTTCATCAGTCCCATTACGCTTACCGAGCCGGGAGTCAGACCAAGCAGTTCCTTCATGGCAGTTTCGTCAGCAAAGGAGAGACGGGCAGTGTTTATCTGATGGGAGAGATCCTTTGTGCGGAATCCCTTGCCTGCGGGCATAAGAAGAAGATAGAAGTCTGTTTTCTGGCGGTTGCACAGAAAGAGGTTCTTGCACAGCTCAACGCCAAGGACGTTATCAATGGCTATGCAGTCTTCCATAGTCTGAGCGGCAGGGTGGTCGGTTCGGGTATATTCTATGCCGAGAGCTTCCAGCATATCATAAACGGCAAGTTCAACAGGGAGCCTGTCGTCGGTCGGTTTTGAGCTGTAAACAGCCTGTATGTTTTCCATTTTATTCCTCCGTTGCGGTTTATTCATACAATTATATATAATATCACAAACGAAGCTGTGATTCAATGCAAAATAAACAAAATTACGGTTTTTTTGAACGGACTCTCGTGCTGCGGATTTTTGGACGATGTTATCAGCCTGATGCTTTCTTTCGCCGCCCTGCGGCAGTGAGGAAGATCTTTTCGGGATCTGTCGCAAGGAAATGTCTGCTCTCATCTGTTTTTATGCAGCAAAAACGCTGAGAGCCTGTGCCCTCAGCGTTATCGTCAGATCTGATTTTTGGGTCATGAAATTTGCTCTTTGAAACGGCTCAGAGCATGGCAAGCGACGGGAATACGGAACGGCCAAGCTCGGATAATAAATTGGCAATACCGTCATCATCGTTTGAAGAGGTGACATAATCGGCAGCGCTCTTTACGGTATCGGAGGCGTTGTCCATTGCAATGCCCAGACCGGCATAGCGTATCATGGTGATGTCGTTGAAGCCGTCACCAAAGGCGATGCTCTCGTCAGTGGGGATATCAAGAGCTTTCAGCAGCCTGTCAAGAGATTTTGCTTTATCTACCGTTTTTGGAACGATCTCCAGGAAGAACGGCTCGGACTTGAAAATGCCCAGCTCGCTGCCGAAACGTCCGGAAAGGATCTCCTCCAGCTTTGAGATGACCTTTGGCTCCCCGCTGAGAAGACACTTCGGCACGTCTTCGGTGATATTTCCGGCAAAATCTTCGATTAATTCAATGGGCATGAAGTTTATTCTCGCTTCAAGCTCGGTGTATTTGTTTATCTGCTGACCGCAGATTATTTTTCCGCCCTTGTAGGTGTTTATGCCGACGGGATAGTCCTTGATAATGCTGCAGATATCAGGAATGTATTTGTGCGGAAGATAGTTGCGGAACAGCTGCTCGCCGGTTTTGCAGTTGGTTATGCAGCCGCCGTTGAAGGGCATTATGTAGCCGCCGAATTCGTTGAGCCTGAGAGCGGATGCGTAGGGCATTACGCCCTGTGTGGGACGTCCCGAGGCAAGGACTATCCTGCCGCCGCTCTTCTGAAATGCGATAAGCTTGTTTTTTGTGCGCGCAGAGATATTTTTTTTGGAATTAGTGAGGGTGCCGTCAATGTCAAGAGCAATAATTCTGAATATCATGGTTCACTCAGACTTCCTTCCCTTTTTCAATGTCTGCAGTATGCTGCAGATAAGTGATCTCTATAAAAAATTGTGCCATATATTGGAATATAAGGCAAAATCACGGGCGCTATCCGCAAATTTGCACAAATATTTACTAAGCATAATTTAGCAGAATAAAGTCCATACGTCAATAGCAACAGTGTTACAGAATAACTGTCATTTTCTGAAAAAATTGTTTCTTTCGGAAATACCTGAAAAAATTAATGGGCAAAATAAACAATTTTTTAAAATTATTAAAAAAATATATTGAAAAATTTTTCTGAAAGTGTATAATTATATATAGTGTATGATATGAGTATTAAAGTCAGATCATAATATAACGGAGGTATTGTATATGAAACGCAGACAGATCACAGCAATTATTGCGGCGCTTGCTTTGGCGGTGACATCAACGGCTCTTCTGACAGGTTGTGTGGGTAAGTCGTATTATTATAAAGTAAATGACGACGGCTCCCTCGAACGTGTAGGAGAGATTTCCAAGCACACAGAGGATGCAGAATCCGTTACCAGCACCGTTTCGACCACCGAGGAGTCCAAGACTGAAGAGTCCAAGACGGAGGAGTCCAAGACGGAGGAGTCCAAGACGGAAGAGTCCAAGACCGAAGAACCCTCTGAAGAAGCAGAGTCTGAGGAGCCTTCAAGCAGTACGGGCGATTCCGATGAGAACACTCTTGCAGTTCTTACGGTTGAGATGCCCACAGACTGGGATGCTCAGGATGTAGTCTTCAAGATCTCTGACAGCAATGACAAGGTCGCAAGCCCCGAGGTAAAGAGTGAGGGCGACGGCGTATTCAGCTGCACCGTTTCTAAGTTTGCTGATGACGGCGAGGCTTTTGTTGACGCTAAGTTCAACGTAGTATTCAAGAAGGGCGGCACAGGCACAGCCAAGACCACTGAGGACACTATGATCACCGGCACAAAGACATATGTTGCTGTTCAGGACGGCAAGAAGTACACTCTTTCCGAGAAGTAATACATATCGGTCATAGTAGGTTGTTTTAAGGACACGGCTTTTTTGTCGTGTCCTTTTTTCTGTATGACAGCAAAATGCGGTTTGGTGAATAATCATGTATTTTCGTGCAATACTAAAAACGGAGGTGCATGATATGAGAACACGAAAGAAAAACGAGGAAAACAAGACAAAGGGCGCTAAAAGCAATGTCGGCTTTTATATTGCTCTTGCGGTTTGTATTATTACGGTAGCGGCTGCAGCATGGACTACTTATGGAAGCGTTGCCGCTGATATTGAAAACGATCCGGGCGGCAGCTCCGGCAGTGAGATACAGACAGCAAATGACGTCAGCGGAGAAAGCTATGAAAAGAGCAGTAAGCCGGCGGAAGAGAGCAAGCCTGCACAGGAAGGTCCGGAACCTGAAAAAAAGAACGATAAAAGTCCGGAAAAGCCTGCCGATACGGTTTCTTCAAAGCCGGCTGAGAATAAAAAGGACGCCGAAAAGGCTGAACCAAAGGTGTTTTTTCCGGTTGAGGGCGGAGATGCGGTGAAGCCCTTCAGTATTGCAAAGCCGATCTATTCAAAGACGACTGCCGACTGGCGGGCTCATAAGGGCATAGACATTAAAGCCAAGGAAGGCGCGGCAGTGAGGTCCGTGAGTGAAGGCATCGTTATGGAGGTCACTGATGACCCGCTTTACGGCAGCACTATCGTTATTGCGCAAAGCGGCTGTACGGTGCGGTACTGCGGACTGAGCGGCAAATCGGTAGTGAAAAAGGGAGATCATATCGACGCCGGCACAGTGATAGGCTATGTCGGAAGCGTCCCTTGTGAGCAGCTTGACGATACTCATATTCATATTGAAGCGATAAGCGGAGAAAGATTCATTGATCCGATGACGCTTTTTGACCGGGATCTCACAAAATAAGACGCTAACATCAATAAAATTCCCGCTGCGTCCGATGAAGGAAAGAACGCAGCGGGAAATTGAAATAAACCGATATTGTAAAATTGACAAGAAAACACTTTACATTGTAAATATAAAATAGTAAAATAGATATGATAAGTATGAACAACAGGAAGTGGTGACTTTGTTTAAAAAGATCAGCGCAATAATGCTTGCCGTAGCGGCGCTGCTTGCGGTATTTTCGATCACCGCCTGCCGCAGCCGGACTGAAGAAAAGGTGGATATCAAGACCACATTGACGGTGGATGATTCCTTTGTAGGAAAGCGCACTATGGTCATGACCTTCCCGCAGAGCGTTATCAAGACAGGCTCGGAGACGGAAACAAACCTTGAAAAGGTCGTTCAGAAGTACTGCCCGAATGCTCTTACTCCGTCAAAGGGCTATTCCGAGGGCAACATACAGTACAGCTTTGAGCTTTCCTTTGAATCAAAACAGGAATACATAGAAAAGACCAGCCGTATTCTCGGAGCGCAGTCGCTTGTTTCGTTCTCTCATCCGAACACGGTAATGACTCAGGGCTGGAAGCTTGAGGAAAATTTCAGCAGTGAAAAGCTGCTTACTGACTGGATAAGTCTTGGTGCCAGGAACGAGGGCTTTGGCGGACTTGAATTTAATGTTCAGGAGGAAAATACTGCCGTGTCGCTTAATGACGATACGCAAAGCTCCGGTCCGGTCATATCCGTAAACTGTCTGGACGGCTATCCGCTGCAGCGCATAAGGATCGAGACCGTAAAGAAAAAGGGCAGCTATGACGATTCCAAGATTTATTATGACCGCACGATCATATTCACTATTGCCCAGTCTACCTTTGACAGCGACAGCGAGAACATAAGAAAATACTTTACCGAAAATACTCCTCCCGCAGCATCGGCGGAGTGGCCGATCTCAAACAACTCATATAATTATACCGTCAGGTTCAAGAATATCGATCAGAGCCAGATGAGAAGCTATACGCAGAAGCTCCTTCACACAGAATACGGCGAAGTCGAATATATGGACAAGTCCGTAGGCAGCACCATACTTGCCGAGCAGAATGCTTATAATGAAGAACTGGACTTTTCAAACTACATAGGCAACAACGGTACCAATGTTCCGATAGAATATCTCTATTCCGTGTCGGGCACCACCGAGCTGAGCGAGTGTCAGATCTATGAGGACGGCGCCTGGAAAATAGCAAACGATTTTCTTGAAGAAAATCAGTACGGCAGAATGTCTGCAATAGGATACAACGGCTCCTATATGAAGCTGAAGATCAATGACGGCAAGCAGTACAAGGCAGCTTCGGTAGAGATAGAAACAGTACCGCTTGAGAATGACAGTCTGCGCAAGACAGTGACGCTCAAATATGACCGCGGCGCCGGCGGCGATGAAGCCTCTGATTATGCAAAGTCATATATGGAGCATCTTGGGTTCGGCGCGGTGCAGTCTGTAATAAACGATGAGTGTATGTGTACATATACAGCAAGCGGAACGACTGACGCTCTGAACGAAACATTTACAAAGATATTCAGCGGCAAGAACACCACAAAGTTCTCCAGCGAGAGTCAGTTTATGACGCTGAGAACCATGAAGCATTATAAGGATCATCTTGATCTTTCGTCGGTAATGATAGGCAAGAATTCAGAAACGCCTGTTTATTATAAGATAGCGGCGCAGAGCGGGGATATCGTGAAGAGTTTCTCGTTCCGTTCGGGTGACGTAAATGAACATGCCGATCTTTCAAAGACTGAGGACGGCGCTGTATCTATGCAGCTCGCCGGTACCGAGATAGACGTGGAATTCAATGTTACCTCTCCGAATATGTCGGATATAATTTTCTTCTCGATAATATCGGGCATTTTTGTGCTGATAGCCATAGTGCTTATCTTCATAGTCAAAAACAAGCCGCTTCCGTCTCCGGCGCTTGGAGGAGGCGGCGGTTCTCAGGGACTGCCCACATCAAAAACAGGCATTACTGCCGTGAAAAAGAAAAATACTACAATTAAAAAGAAGTGACGCTGTAAGCTGCTTCAGATCACAGGAACATGGTCATGCCGATATGCGGCAGGGACTTCCGTATTGAATATCGTGATGCGCGGGGGAGATCGACATGAGATCATCCCTCGTTATTTTAAAAAGGAAAGGAAAATGAATATGATAAAGCTTTGTATTTTTGATCTTGACGGAACACTTATTAATTCTCTTGCGGATCTTGCGGAAGCTATGAATCATGCGCTTGCTGCGGCGGGCTTTGCGGGACATCCTGTGGAGAGCTACCGCAAAATGGTAGGCAACGGAGTGTCTGTTCTTGCGGACAGGGCTGCCGGCGGCAAGGACAAGCTCACACCCGAAACAAAGGAAAAGCTGCTTGCTGAATTTTCGGCATATTATACGGTCCACTGCATGGACAATACCCGACCCTACGAGGGTATCCCTCAGATGCTGGACAGGCTGACAGAGCTTGGTGTAAAGTATGCGGTCAACTCCAACAAGCCTGACGGATTTTCAAAGAAGATAGTCGGCACACTTTTTCCTGAGCATGACTTTGCCGAGGTATGGGGCAAGCGTGACGGCTGTAATATCAAGCCGGCGCCCGACGGCGTAAACGGTATAATGTCAAAGCTTGGCGTTGAGCGTGATGAGGTCATGTACATAGGCGACAGCGATGTGGACGTTTATACAGCGCAGAACGCAGATGTACGCTTTTGCGGTGTGAAATGGGGCTTCCGCAGTGTGGAGGAGCTGACCTCGGCTGGAGCTGAGGCGGTGGCGTCATCTCCGGAGGATATTATTGATTTAGTGAGCCGCGGGTGACAATGATGAATAAAGTAAATTACAGGCTGGTTCTGGAAAAAACGCTCAAAGAAATAAAGGAAAGCGGCAAACGCCCTTCACTGCTGCTGCATGCCTGCTGCGCGCCCTGCAGCAGCTATGTTCTTGAGTATCTTACGGAATATTTTGATATCACCGTATTTTTTTACAACCCGAATATTTATCCCGAACAGGAATACAGGCACAGGGTGGACGAGCTGAAAAGGCTTGTCGCTGAGATGTGCCCGCAGGTGCATATACTTGAGGGCAGATATGACCCGCAGGAATTTTTCGATATGGCAAAGGGTCTTGAAAAGGAGCCGGAGAGGGGCGCGCGCTGTCACAAATGTTATAGGCTGCGTCTGAACGAGGCTGCGGCTGCTGCAAAAAAGGGCGGGTTTGACTATTTTACCACTACGCTTTCCATAAGTCCGCTGAAGGACAGCGGCGTACTGAATTCCATAGGCAGGGAAATAAGTGAAAATATCGGGATACCCTACCTTTTTTCTGACTTCAAAAAGAACGGCGGCTACAAAAGGTCTATTGAACTTTCTGCACAATACTGCCTTTATCGTCAGGATTACTGCGGCTGCGTGTACTCAAAAGCTGAAAAATATGCGAAAAACAATAAATAAAGTGAATAGTATATTATGTGCATAGTTGACAATTCATAAATCGAGAATTGTTTTATATGCATAAAAAATCAAATATTATTGAGAATAATTTACAAAACCGACATAAACACATTGACAAATGTGAAAATTGATGTTACAATAATTGCAGATTTTTTATTTTGCACTAATAATTTTTGTATACCTTGTACGGATGGAATTTCAGTATATAAATCTCAGCGTAAAGGAGCTAATTGCCATGAGCAGAGTTGTAAAGAGGAGACTGTATATAGTTTTGGCATTTGTTTTGTCGGTGATAATGGTGTTTGCCGTTATTCCGTCTATGCCGAAGGGTACACAGAGGGTCAGCGCGGCAAGCAGCTACGGAGTCTATTTCCTTCCGGGAAAAGATTCAGACAACGGCTGGAATAACCAATACATAAAAGATAACGGTCTGAACATATATGTCTATACGTTCAACGACGGGAAATTCAGAAAGATGACAGAGGTCACCACAGATGTGTACTCGGTCGATACGGTCAGCAAGCCTACCGGTATGATCTTTATTATGAACAGCATTCCCGATTGGCCGAACGATAACTGGATGCGTACTGCTGATGTTACAAATATTGTGTCATCGGGTACCTGTTATTATCTGAACGGTAATGATCAGACCGGAAAAAAGACAGTGGATATAGATAATGGCTTCAGGATACCCAATGCCGTTCATGGCGGAAACAAAAGAATTTATTTTGACGCTGCGTTTTCTAAGCTGACATATTCAAATGACATAGGCAACTATCAGGTAAAGGATGTTTCAGGTACAAGTATTCCTTCTCCCGGAGGAAATGTTTACTATTATGCTACCAATGCCAGCCGTAATCAAAGCTGGAGCGGTCAGATGACGCAGGTAGGCACAAGCGATCTTTGGTATGTGGATGTAGACCCTGCGCAGCAGACACGCATACGCTTTACAGCATGGCCGAATCCCAGAAATGAGGACAGCTCAGTATGCGGAAACGGTACAGGAATGGTGGAGATCCCATACAACGATTATTCGGAGCCTACATTCTATGCGGATACCGGTGATCCGGTGGTTTATACGGGCGGCAACAGAGGAGGCTACTGGGGAAACAAAGGTGATATCAGAAATGCCGAAGCAGGAAAAAATAATGATGTAGTTCAGATAGAAAACGGCAACTTCGTTCCGGATGATGACATTTTCTACGTCAACTCGACATTTTACGATTATTACTCGGATTATGAGCTTAACGGAAATAACAGGGTAGATTATACTCTTGACGGCAAAGCTAAAGAGTTTCCGTCGTTCAGAAACTGGAACACGTTCAGACAGCTTGCACAGGCTATGAGCGATTATTACAGGGCTAACGGCGTTCCGGCAACAAATACTATCTACACCGGTCACTATCAGCCTACTGTTTCGGTCGGTGAAGACGGCGACCCTTGGGGCTTTCAGTTCAAGGATATCGCTGATACGCTGAAGCTGCTTGGATGGGATGAAAACAACAAGGCTTTCCAGGCAAACAACAATTCATGTAAGAGCCTTGACAGCAATGATAACTATCAGCAGGCGAATTTTTATAAGTATGCTACCCAGAATATTCTTTCAAATAAACTTGATGCAAATGACGTTCCAGTGATGTATGGAACAAACGATACCGAGCTTCCGCACTTCAATGAGAGCTTCCTTACAGGACAGAATTCCAAGAACGCAGTGCTTGGTGAGGTATATCATAATGTTGCTTTCCCGTTCACAAAGGTGTACAGGGATGACGATAATGATCCCAACAAGAGCGGTCTGTACTATTGGTCGTTCGATAGTGCGGCTACTACGCTTAAACTAAAGAAAAATACAGATAGCAGCATTAACAATGATTATTATCTTGACACGATATCAATGGCGACCGTTACGGATTCAAACGGCTTGGTTACAGAGGCTTCCCGTTCAGGAAGCGCTGCTGTTATGAATGATGACAGAAAAAAGACTCAGGACGAAAGAAGCGGCTCCGGCTGGTCGAAGAATCTTGTCAGTTCGGGCAGTACGAACCAAATCGACTTGGGAGACTATCCCTCCAACAATTACGGCTTCTTCCCGCTGAACAGCAGCAGAGCAAATAACAGCTGCGCCGCTACCTATAACTATGGCTTCGGAACAAAGTTAGAGTTCGACTTTAACCTGACCAGTGACGGTAACATAAATACAGGCAGAGCAAAGGAGCCGATCACATTTACATTCTCCGGCGATGATGACATCTGGGTGTTCATAGACGGCAAGCTCGTTCTTGATATGGGCGGCGATCATGGCAGAACCTCCGGCTGCATCAACTTCTCAAAGGATACCTCTTATCAGTACAACTATTCTTATAAGAAGGATAAATCTGAGGATATAGCTTCTTCATCAAATACGGTAGGAGCAGGCAGAGTTCTTGTAAGCGAGGTAAAGAAGAGTGCCAACAACAGCAGCCAATATTCAAATCTCAATAAGAACAGTGATGCCGTTACCACAAGTATGTGGGATGCGCTTGGCATAACCACCGATGAGGAAAAGAACAGTTTCTACAAATCGACGCATACTCTTACATTCTATTATATGGAGCGTGGAATGTGGGAATCTAATATGCGCATACAGTTCAATTTCCCGATGAATGATGTCCTTGAGATTGCAAAGGAAGTCGATACAGAAAATGTAAACACTCTCTTCAAGAACTTCTTTAATGAAGTAAGTGCAGACTTCCAGATCAAAAATATGGTAACTCACTACGGTACACAAAACAGCCGTGTTGACATGGGCAGGTTCGTTTCTCAGAGCGAGATAAGAGATTATTCTTCGGCAGCGGGCACATCTCTCAAGCCTGCCGCAGATGCTAAATATTTGCTTAACGGAGATGATACGCAGCTGTTCGGACTGACTGATGAAGGCAAGCTGCTCGGACTTAAAAATAATGATTCGGCGTCCTTCGTCACGGAATTCAGGCGAGGCAGCTACATATCAATAGAGGAACTGCTTGATGACGCCGAAAAGCAGCTTTACACAACTGCGTGGAGCGTATATGAAAACGGTCAGCCTGTAAACGGCTACGACAGTACCGGCAGCAAAACCGTTATCGGCAGTCAGAATTCCCCGCTTGAAGGCGCAGGTGATCCCGAAACGGGCAGAGGCTATGCGATAACAGATAACCGTATCGAAAAGAAGGATAACAAGAGCGGCGGCAATTACAACCAATATAACGTCGAGCAAAGACCCGAGGGCAGCAGCATCGTGTTCCGTTCATTCTCAAAGCCCGATTCCTTGGCAAACATAGAGCTCAAGACCCTCTTTACAAATACTGTCAACACAGGCTCACTTGTGGTCACAAAAGCTCAGGCGGCCGGTTCTGAATCTCTTAATGGAGAGTACTCGTTTACAGTGACGTTCTATAATATCGGCGGCAAGGGACTTGCTTATAGTGGTAATTCAAATGTCGTTCAGGAGTTCAAATTAAATGCTGACGGGGAATGGAGACTTGACGGTATCCCCGTAGGAACCGAATTTTCCATAACCGAGGCTGAGCCTCAGGATGGTTCCGTGTTCGACTCAGTGACCAGTTCGGATAGGACAAGCACGGTTTCGGCGGCAGCAGCAAGGACTATAACAGGCGCTATCGGATTTGATCCTGAAAAGGATAATAAGGGTGAAGAAGAAACTGTTACTTTTATAAATAAAAAGCAGAAGGAAGTAATATCGATCACCATTACGAAGAAATGGGACAACGTAAACGGCGTTGATCTGCCTTCAAATGTAAG
>CADBPE010000102.1 GCA_902796475.1 uncultured Ruminococcus sp. | reverse complement strand
CTTTGAAAAGGCTTGAGCGAAACTTTTGTGTTTGGTTTTGGGAAACTTTTGTGTTTGGTTTTTGGAAACTTTTGTGTTTGGTTTTTGGAAAGTTGGGTTTCCCCCAGTGTAACTTGCAGCGCAAAACGGATTTCCCTGACAGGCAGGAAAAAACGCTTGACATCGGGGTGTTGTTGTGGTAATATAATATAGCCGCATGCTATGGGCAGAAAGTGGACAGTTAAGTGTCCCGCCTTATGCAGCGAGTTTTAACAGACAGGCAGGTGCGGATATGTACGCAGTAATCGAAACAGGCGGAAAGCAGTATAAGGTCGCTAATGGTGATGTTGTATACGTTGAAAAGCTCGACGCCGAGAACGACGCAACCGTTGATTTTAAGGTAGTTGCAGTAAGCACAGACGACGGTTTCAAGGTAGGCGCTCCTTATGTTGAGGGCGCAAAGGTGACAGGCAAGGTCATCAAGACTGACAGAGGTCAGAAGATCACAGTCTTTACCTATAAGCCTAAGAAGGGCGAGAAGCGCAAGAAGGGTCACAGACAGTACTACACAAAAGTAGAGATCCAGTCCATTGAAGCATAATGATAAGAGCGGAATTTTTTGCGGCTGAGGGCGGAATGCTCATCGGATACCATATTGCCGGTCATGCAGGCTATGCCGAAAGCGGTGAGGATGTTATCTGCGCTTTCGTTTCATCGGCGGCTTATCTGACGGCAAATACCATTACCGAGGTGATGGGAGTTCAGGCTCAGGCTGATGCCGATGACGGTGATATGCGTGTTATCGTGAGCAGAAAGGATGCGCTGCGCTGCAGAGATGCTCTTGAAGGACTAAAGCTCCATCTGCTGAATACAGAGGAGCAGTACCCGGAATTTATAAATGTAATTATTACGGAGGTGTAATGCAATGCTTAGAATCAATGTTCAGTTGTTCGCTCATAAAAAGGGAGGCGGTTCTACAAAGAACGGCCGTGATTCAGAATCCAAGCGTCTTGGCACAAAACGCGCAGACGGTCAGTTTGTACTGGCAGGCAATATCCTCGTTAAGCAGCGTGGAACACACATTCATCCCGGCAACAATGTAGGCCGCGGCTCTGATGACAGCCTGTTCGCAAAGATCGACGGTACTGTTAAGTTTGAGCGTGTAGGCCGTGACCGCAAGCAGGTTTCTGTTTATGCGTCAGAGCAGTAATACAGCGTGACATACGGAGTCTCGGCGTAAGTCGGGACTCTTTTTTGTTACAGACCCGTAAAAATGATGAAAGTTGATAGCTAAGAGTTCAGATCGGAGAGTTGAGAGTTAAGAGCTGAGCGAAATGGTCAGCTTTTTGCTCTCAACTCTGAGGAATGGAGGAATGCAGGGTGTTTGTTGATATTGCGAAAATTTTTATTAAAGCCGGTGACGGCGGCGACGGCGCAGTTACCTTCCACAGGGAAAAATATGTCGCTTCGGGAGGTCCTGACGGGGGCGACGGCGGCAGAGGCGGAAATATCGTCTTTGTGGCTGATACTAACCTTTCTACTCTTGCGGATTTCAGGTACAAGCGCAAATATGTGGCAGCCAAGGGCGAAAACGGCCGCGGCGGACGCTGCAACGGCAAAAAAGCCGATGACCTTATAATAAGAGTGCCAAAGGGTACCGTTGTAAAAGAAGCCGAAACAGGCAGGATACTTGCCGATCTTTCGGATAACGAGCCGGTGGTCGTGGCAAAGGGCGGCAAGGGCGGTTTCGGCAACCCACATTTTGCTACTCCTACAAGACAGACGCCCAGATTTGCAAAGCCCGGTATGCCCGGAGAAAGCTTTGAGGTACAGCTTGAACTCAAGCTGCTGGCTGATGTGGGTATTGTGGGATATCCGAATGTGGGCAAGTCTACGTTTATTTCGGTGGTGAGCGAGGCAAAGCCGATAATCGCAAACTATCATTTTACAACGATAACCCCTGTTCTGGGCGTGGTGCGCATGGGTCCGGAATCGTCCTTTGTTATGGCGGATATTCCCGGACTTATCGAGGGCGCTCATGAGGGGCTTGGTCTTGGACACCAGTTTTTGAGACACGTTGAGCGGTGCAGGATGCTTCTGCATATAGTTGACGTTTCAGGAAGTGAAGGCAGAGACCCCAAAAGGGATTTTGAAACGATAAACGAGGAGCTTCGCAGGTTTGATCCAGAGCTTGCCGAAAGACCTATGATAGTGGCAGGCAACAAGTGCGATCTTACAGATGATGAAACGGTCGAGGATTTCCGCAGGTATGTTGAGGATAAGGGCTACAAATTCTTCCCGATAATGGCGGCGATAAACTATCAGACCGAGCCGCTGCTAAAGGAAATTCAGGAGCAGCTCTCGAAGCTGCCGCCTATCGTCAAGTATGAGCGTGAGGAAGCGCCTGTTATCGCCGAAGAGGATATTACAAGACAGGAAGTCAAGGTAACAAAGCAGGACGGCATTTTTGTAGTTGAATGTGACTGGCTGCTCAGAGTGCTGCGAACCATCAACTTTGACGACAGCGAATCGCTCCAGTATTTCCAGAGGGTGCTTATAAATTCTGGCGTTATTGACGCTTTGAAGCAAGCCGGAGTCAATGAGGGCGATACCGTCAGCATTTACGATATAGAATTTGACTTTGTAGAATGATAATGCAGAGGAGGACGGTCTTTGAGCAGACTGACAAATTATGATTGTGACCCGAAACAGCTTAGTCCTCTGACGCTGGCTTTTGTCGGTGACGGCGTGTTTGATCTGTTTGTCCGTGAGGAGATAGTATGCAGTGCAAACAGACCCGTAGGGGAGCTGAACAAGCTGAAGGTTGAGCGTGTGCGCTGTGAAGCGCAGGCGAAGCTTTACGAAAAGATAGCAGAAGATCTGACGGAGGAGGAAGCGGAGATATTCCGCCGTGGAAGGAACGCACACACGAGCCACACGCCGAAAAATGCAAGCAATGCGGAGTATCACACAGCCACCGGACTGGAAGCTCTTTTCGGTTATCTGTATCTTATGGGCAGAGCCGACAGGATAAGAGAGCTTGCAGGGAATATTGAGTAAAAAGTCAAGGCACAAAATATCAAACAAAAAAACAAACACAAAAGTTTCGCTCAAGGCGGCAAGCTGCCGCTCCCAATTTCGCGTTCGCAGGTAAACAAGCGGAAACGTAATTGCCCGCGCACAAAATATCAAACAAAAAACCACAACACAAAAGTTTCGCTCAAGCCTTTTCAAAGGCTTGCAGGTCCAGGGCGGCGCCCTGGTCGCTGCCCGCAGGCAGCGAAATCCCTATGCTACAAGCGCTCCGCAAGGGGTGAATCAAAAAACAGTCCGGTGGACTGTTTTT
>CADBPE010000101.1 GCA_902796475.1 uncultured Ruminococcus sp. | reverse complement strand
CTTTGAAAAGGCTTGAGCGAAACTTTTGTGTTTGGTTTTTGGCTTGATATTTTTGGCGCGGGGAATTACGTTTCCACTTGTTTATCTATGAACGCGAATACGGGGGCGCAGGCTCTGCGCCAAGCCTTTGAAAAGGCTTGAGCGAAACTTTTGTGTTTGGTTTTTGGCTTGATATTTTTGGCGCGCGAGCTGATGCGTTTCCGCTTGTTTATCTGTGAACGCGAAATTGGGTGCGGTAGCTTGCCGCCGCAGTCAGGCGGCAGCGTCAAGATCGGCTAAGGCGGTGGTTATGCGCATGGCGATCACTGTTATGTCATCATCGTGACCGTCTTCACGGCGGGACGTGGCTTCGTCGTTTATCAGATGCGCAAGCTCCTGCATGCCCTTTTCATCTCCCCATTTCATTATTATCCGTTCGATCCAGTCCTCTCCGCAGGCAACCGCTCCGTCCGAGACCATAACGATAATGTCGTCCGGACTGAGCGTGTCCTCGGTGCAGGTGAATTCCACATCAGGCAGTATGCCAACGGGCAGAGAGGGAGTTTCCACACGGTACATCTCGCCGGCCTTGCGTATAAACGAAACCGCCGCTCCTGCCTTCATAAAATCAACATCGCCTGTGTACAGGTCTACCGCTACCACGTCCAGAGTTGCAAGAGATTCATCCTCGGATTTGACCAGAAGAGCCGAGTTCACCACCTTGAGCGAGCAGTCGAATCCCAGACCCGCCTTTATCAGCTTCGAGATTATGCTCACCGCCATGCCGCCGTCAACAGCTGCGCGTCCGCCGGTACCCATGCCGTCGCTTAGAACGGTGACCATCCTGCCCATGCCGTCGTTAAAGTATCTCAGATTATCCCCGCAGAGCAGACCGCTGCCGCAAATGTGCTGACTTGAAGCGATCTCAACATCAAAAGCCGGACGTTCGCACAGAAGTATACGGCACCTTCCGAAGGCAGCCGTGACTGACGGTGATTCAAAGTGTCTGCCGCATATTTTTGAGACTTCATGCAGTATAGCGCTGCGCTGGATCTTCTTCCTGTCATCGTCGTATATGCCCGCCTCGACAGTCATGCGCCCAAGATGGTCAACACGGCAGCTTACTTCTGTCGGGGTCATGCCCAGCTCCTTGAATTTCATGAATATTTTGTCCGAAAGCTCGTTGTCAAAGAATTCATAATTCTCGTATTCGTCCGCCATTTCTCCGAGAATATCGCCGAGTCCGCAGAACTGTCCGGCAACTACCGAGCGCACCTCGTCCACTCTTTTTGAAGCGGCTTCTGACGCGAGATAATTCTGATAGCACTTGTTCACAGCACGAGCCATTTCCGCAGCGCGGCAGCATTTTCTTTTAAAATCCTCGCAGAAATCCTCCGGCTTGATACTGCCTTGTCCTATAAGCTTGTCGTTCACCGTCTGGAACGACTCTATCGAAACGCCGTCCTTGTGTTCCCAGCAGAATACTCTCAGACCGCATCTTTTGCAGGTGCTGTCCACAGCCTTTTCGTACACACTGTCAAGCGTGGGCGTGACGATCCGTGAAAGTCTGTCGGCAACCTCCTCCACATCCTCCGAAACGTCTGAAAGAGCCTTTGATGCAAAATCCAGACGCATAATGATGGAGCGCCGCAGTCCCTCACAGTTATCGTCCTTGGACGATGTAAACACAGCAGAGATAAAATTTCCGGTATTCTTTGGCAGGATAAGAAAAACAAGCGACGCCGCTGCGCACTCGTAGATCATGGTAAATGTGTTGTTCAGTGTATCGCCCTGAAATGATATCAGCACAACGCTTATAGTGAATATCAGACACGAAACTATCCTTCCCGTTTGTGAGAAGATGCCGCTCATAAGTCCTCCGAGAGCGTATGCCGCGCCTATGAAATAAAGCGAAGGCTCCGCAAGACTAAGCACTGTCCCTGTGGATATTCCCGCCACAGCGCCGCCCGCCGTACTTCCGTAGCGCGAAGCCATAAGTATGCACAAAACGGCGCATATTCTGCCCAGTGAGACCGGTCCGAGAGATATTTCAGAGAGTGAAAGAATAAATATGCACCCGCTTAGTACCAGACAGGCTACCTCCTGCATTAAAAGCATACCAAGCGATCTTGTGCCGCGCAGAATAACGACTGTTCTTGAAAAGAAATATGCTGCCGCCGCGCCGATAAGCGCTTCTATCACAAAGCGGGAGATATTCTGTGTGTTTATGCCGGTAACGCTCAGTGACGCCATTCCGGTGGCAAGCGTAGGTACAAAGCATACTCCCGCCGCATACAGCGAATGACTGCTAAGCTTTTTGATATCCTTTAGTGTCCATCGGATAGCCGCAGCCGCCAGCATAGTCGCGATATAGCGGAAATTTCCCGAGCCTCCGCCCAGAGCCGCATAGCCGACAGAAGCGCCTATGACCGATGAGAACATCCCGTTAAAAGGCACTGCCGAAGCCACGGAGATGCCGAACGGGGCGTATGTCCCGAATATTTTGCCGCCCGATGCAAAGAAACCGCAGCCGAAGCAGATGATCTGAAAGAACAGCTTTCTCGCAGTAGTATTTTGCAGAATACTGTTAATAGAAAATTTTGCGGCAAGCTCTCTGATCTTCAAACAAACCACCTCATTTATTATATTATCTTCAGAATGCTGACGATTTTTATTATACATTCAGATGTCCGCTATCTTTGTCAAAACAGATAATATGTTAAAAAAATATTGCACAGCACCCAAAAAATAACACCCCAAAACTCAAACACAAAAGTTTCGCTCAAGGCGGCAAGCTGGCGCTTTTCCCACAGTGTGATCTGCAGGTCAAAATTGATTTCCCGTTTATGCTGCGTTAAAGATTGAAAATCGGGGATTTTTACGGTATAATATCAGATACGACAGGAGGCGGGAATATGAAATACACTACTTTGCTGATGGATGCTGATGATACTATCTTTGACTTTCCGAAATGCGAATACGCTGCGCTGAAAAACGCTCTTACCGACTGCGGCTATGAGTTCAGCGATGAGATCTGCACCCGGTTCAGCAGCATCAATGCGGCTCTCTGGAAAAAATTCGAGGTCGGTGAGATAACCAGAGCCGAGCTGCGGGTAAGACGTTTTAAAGAGCTTATCGAACAGTGCTTCAAGCACATAGCAGGCGATATGACGGAATGTAAAACGGCTGCGGATCAATATGTGAAAAGGCTTGCAGAACAGGCTGTTCTTATAGACGGAGCAGTCGAAGCGCTTGCGGCACTATCGAAGCGCTATGATATTTATATAATAACCAACGGTCTGAAACCGGTGCAGGAGGGGCGCTTTGCTCTTGCGGGACTTGACAGGTTCGTGCGCAAGGCATATATTTCCGACGCTATGGGCGCGCAGAAGCCCTCCGCAGAATACTTTGACATGGTGCTTGACGATATTCCCGAAAAAGACAGATCAAAGATACTTGTAGTGGGCGATTCCCTTACATCGGATATGAAGGGCGGAAGGAATGCCGGTCTTGATACCTGCCTTTACGACCCGAAGGGACGTGTCGCCATGCCGAACGATCTGTGCGATTACAGGATAACCGACCTTAACGAGCTTCTGGACTTCTGAGGGGGTATGGATATGCCTGAGTTTAAGGTGCCGCCGGAGCTTGACGGAGTTTCCGTCAGGACATTCCTGCGCAGGCACTGCGGAGTATCGTCAAGACTGCTTGCAAAGCTGAAAAGAGTTGAAAACGGCATGACGGTGAACGGCTGTCTGATAAGGAGCATAGACGCCCTTCACGCAGGCGATGAACTGGTTCTGAGGTTTCCGGAGGATGACCCGGAAATAGAGCCGGTAGAGCTGCCTTTGAGCATCGTATACGAGGACAGCGCAATTCTTGTGCTTGATAAGCCGCCGTTTATGCCCGTACATCCTGTGCGCAGCCATCAGCGTGACACTCTTGCCAACGGCGTTATGTTTTATTTTCAGAGCAGAGGAGAAAGAGTTACGTTCCGTCCGGTGAACAGGCTCGACCGTGATACATCCGGTCTTGTTCTTGCCGCAAAAAGCAGCTATGCACACACATTTCTGAGCGGCAGCACGAAAAAGAAATATACTGCTTTATGCGAGGGTGAGATAACTGAAAGCGGTACTGTCGATGCGCCCATCATGCTGTGTCCGGGGAGCATCATGCAGCGCTGTGTCGGCGAGGGAGGCGTCAGGGCAGTTACCCATTACAAGCCGCTCATGACCGTTTACGGACATACCCTTCTTGAACTTGAACTGGAGACCGGCAGGACGCATCAGATACGCACCCATATGTCGTTTATAGGTCATCCGCTTGCTGGAGACGATATGTACGGCGGCAGCCGGAGAATATTCAGCCGCCAGTGTCTGCATTGCTCGGAGATGGAACTGATACATCCGCTCACGCACGAAAAAATGATACTAAGAAGCTTGCCGGAGGACTGGACGGGGATACTGGAGAAGCATTTCAAAAACGAATAGATGCAGCCGCTGCTTTCGGACGTCGGGAGGATTAAAAAACATTCCTCCCGACTTGCTTTGTGTGCATGAAAGCGCTTCGCCGGGCATATATTTTACTATGTCATTGCTTTGAGTCGGTCTGCACGGAAGCTCACATAACAGATCATGCGGAAAAACCGCAGAATACAAGGGAATGAATACATAAAAAACAGAATAGTCCATGCACCGCTGTCCTTTGCCGCAGAAGAAATGCTGCTCACCAAAAAACAATAACGGGAATAAAATATAATGTGTTGATGATGATAAGCAATGATTAAACCATATTCAATGTGGAAACACTATTGATATCGACACATCTCCCGGCGGTCAGCCGCAAATAAAAATTCGGAGCGTGAAAAGGATATGAACATCAGACGAGGAGATATTTACTATGCCGATTTAAGTCCCGTTGTCGGTTCGGAGCAGGGCGGGATAAGACCTGTGCTCATTATTCAGAATGACGTGGGCAACCGTTTCAGCCCCACTGTCATTGCTGCGGCGATAACGAGCCGTGAATCAAAGGCAAAGCTGCCTACGCACATCAGACTTTACGCAGACAACAGCGGTCTTTCAAAGGATTCAGTGGTGCTTCTGGAGCAGATAAGGACTATTGACAAGAGAAGACTGAAGGAAAAAATGGGTACCCTGAACAGTACCGATATGTACAAGGTGGACGAGGCTCTTGCAGTGAGCTTTGGTCTGGGAACATAACACACTTACACAAGACAGCCGTTTGCAGAATGATATCCGCAAACGGCTGTCGGCTTAGGCAGAAATACGGCGAAGGATAAAGCGTCCGACTGCGCTTTATGCGACAGCTTTTTTACAGAACAGATGCGATAATGATAATAACAGCCTTTGCCAGATCTCAGAGGAGGGCGCCGGTGAAAACAACAGTGTATGCAGACGTGCTTTTCTGCGTGAATTTCATAGTTGACTATGTGATGCTGCTGTCGGTAAAAAGACTTACATCCCTTGACGTCAGGCGCAGAAGGCTCATGCTGGGCGCGCTGGTCGGCGGACTCGGCTCGTTTGCGGTGCTGCTGCCGCCTCTGCCGTTCGTAATATCGCTGCTTATAAGCGTAGGCGAAGCAATGCTTATGACGGCAGCAGCGTTTTTGCCGATGAGCATAAGAGGGTATGTCCGCTCGGCGTTCCTGCTTTTTGCGGTGAGCTTTACCTACTGCGGCATTATGACGGCAGTGCTTGCCATAGCGTCGCCGGAGGGTCTTGCGGTCAGGAACAGCTCGGTATACATTGGGATATCCCCGTTTGTGCTTATCGCTCTCACTGCTTTGTGCTATTTTGCGCTGAGACTCTTTGAAAGGATAAGAGGCTCTGATATAAAGTGCAGAAAGTGCCGCGTGATAGTGAGCAGCCGGGGCAGAGCAGTAGAGGCGGAGGGCATTGCCGATACGGGAAGCACACTGCGTGAGCCGTTCTCAGGAGATCTTGTTATTGTCGGCAGAAGCAAGCTGTTTTCGGATATTTCGGGTTTCGGGGAATATCCGGACACGGAGGTCTGCGGAAACGGCGCGAATATACGCATGGTGCCGTTTTCTTCTGTTGGCGGCAGCGGCGTTCTGCCGGCTTTCAGACCTGACAAAATAACCGTTGTCACTGCCGGCAGAAAAATGAGCGTAAGGGCATATATTGCGCTGAGCAGCGGGAATAATCTCACGGAGGGCTGTGACGTGATAGTTCCCGCCGAGCTTATTATGAAAGGAAGTTAGGCTTTTGAAAAGGTTCTGTGAAATCCCCCGGAAATTGATCTCCGGACTGTCATCAATGGGAATGTTAAAAGGGAGCAGTGAGGGGATATACTACATAAACGGTCCCGAAACGCTGCCGCCGCCGCTTAAAAGCGATGAGGAAGCAGAAATAATGAAAAGGATAGAAAACGGCGACGAAAGCGCCAGAGAGCCTCTTATAACACACAATTTAAGACTGGTGGTATACATCGCAAAAAAATTCGAAGCGCCGGGCGCAAACGTGGAGGATCTTATATCAATAGGTACCATCGGACTTATAAAAGCGGTAAACACCTTCTGCCCGTCGAGGAACATCAAGCTTGCTACTTATGCTTCAAGGTGCATTGAGAACGAGATACTGATGTATTTCCGGAAAAGCGCACAGCAGAAAAACGAGATATCCATTGATGAACCGCTTAATGTAGACTGGGACGGCAACGAGCTTCTTATTTCTGATATACTGGGCAGCGATGCGGACGCCGTGAATCAGCGCCTAGAGCAGGAATCGGAGCAGGCGCAGCTTATGAAAGCGGTGAGCCGTCTGAATAAGCGTGAACTGACGATAATGGAGCTGCGTTTCGGGTTAAACGGAAGAAAGCCTCACACTCAGAAGCAGGTAGCGGATATACTGGGCATATCTCAGTCATACATTTCAAGGCTTGAGAAGAAAATAATTTCACGGCTTAAGCAGGATATAAAGCTGTGAGCTATATTTTCGGCTCAGACTCTGCGCTTGCGGGCGGCATTCAAAGTATAGGAGCAGGCAAAGTGAGCAAATGACATTCAGCGATCCTGAGTACGGCAATAGAAAGGGCACTATCTTTGTGCGGTCTTTGTGCGGTGTTGCCTTAAGAACGGCAGCACCGCATACTGTTCAAACAAGAAGTAAATTGCTCAGGGTTTTTGAATGAGTAAAGAAATTATGAACAAATCCAATTAAAGACGATTTTATCAAGATAAGAGGAGTCAAGAAGGCATTT
>CADBPE010000100.1 GCA_902796475.1 uncultured Ruminococcus sp. | reverse complement strand
GTCAGGGGGACTTTTGCAGAAAAGTCCCCCCGACACCCCCGAAAATGTTGTTTGCTCACTGCAGCAAAACACAAAAGTTTCGCTCAAGCCTTTTCAAAGGCTTGCGGTTTCCAAAGGCAGAGCCTTTGGCAGGTGGTTTGGAGGGTGCGGGTCTCCGGTGGAGACCTCTCAGCCGTAGGCTGAGAAGCACCGACCGAGCCGACAGGCGAGACCGGCGCCCTCCAAGATTAAGGGATTTCTTTAGGTACAGAAGGAGTGGAAGAATGAAAAGGGAAAAAACAAAAAAAATAACTTCTATCGGCGGACAGGCACTGATGGAGGGGATAATGATGCGCGGACCGCTTAAAACTACGGTCGGCGTGAGAAAAAGCGACGGAAGTATCGAGCTGGAG
Source organism: uncultured Ruminococcus sp. (assembly GCA_902796475.1). Lineage (GTDB taxonomy): Bacteria > Bacillota > Clostridia > Oscillospirales > Acutalibacteraceae > UBA1213. Next base: position 14,487 of record CADBPE010000100.1, on the reverse strand, counting down.
GAAATACAGCCGCTTAATCTGACGCAGAAATATAAGCTGCTCAGACTTCCGATACTCAGGGGCGTAGCCGGTATGATCGACTCGCTGGTAACGGGCAACAAGGCACTGCTCATGTCCGCTGATAAGGCTATGGACGGAGTGGAGGAGGTCCCGGAAGAGGAAATGAGCAAGTTCGACAAGTGGCTCGATAAGCACTTCGGAGAAAAAGCCGTTGGATTTATCATGGGCGCGGCTACCGTTATAGCGATAATATTCTGCATAGGAGTGTTCTTCTTTGTGCCGACGCTGCTGTTTAATCTGCTGTCATCGGCTGTTCCGGCGCTCAACGACCATATCATTTATCGTTCGGCGTTTGAAGGCATACTCAGGATAATACTTTTCCTTGTATATATGGCGCTTGTCACGCTCAATAAGGACATAAAAAGAGTGTTCCAGTATCACGGAGCCGAGCATAAAACTATATTCTGCTATGAGCATGAGCTGGAGCTTACCGTTGAAAACGTGAGAAAACAAAGCAGATTCCACCCAAGATGCGGCACAAGCTTTATCGTGCTTATGCTTATTGTGGGTATACTTATCGGACTGTTCATACCGTTTACGGATGTGTGGCTGAGATCGTCCATAAAAATAGTGCTTCTTCCGCTTACTGTCGGTATCGGCTATGAGCTTATAAGAATATGCGGCAGACATGACAACGCTGTGACAAGAATAATAGCCGCTCCAGGTATGTGGATGCAGCACCTTACCACCAAAGAGCCGGAGGACGATATGATCGAGGTGGCTATTAAGGCTATGGAGGACGTTATTCCCGAAAACGGAGAGGATCTGATAAAATGACAGTCAGGAGCGCGCTGGACGAATTTTCACGCAGGCTGGCAGCTTCGGGCGTGGATTCTCCGATGTATGAGGTCAGGCTGATGTTCGAAACGTTTTTTGGGATGACAAGACTCAGGCTGACCGATGAACGCGAAAGGCAGCTTTCCGAAAAAGAGGAGGCTTGTCTTATTTCCGCTGTTGAACGGCGCTGTAAGGGCGAGCCGATACAGTATATCCTTGGAAAATGGGAGTTCATGGACAGGGAATATTTTGTAGGAGCGGGTGTTCTGATACCAAGGGACGATACAGAGGTGTGTGTGCGCACCTGTCTTGATGATCTGAAAAAAAGGCAGTCTCCGAGGGTGTTGGAGCTTTGCGCGGGAACGGGGATAATCGCCGTTACCCTTGCAAAGCAGATACCGGACTGTACGGTGACAGCTATCGAAAAGGAACCGGCAGCATTTGAATATCTGAAAAAAAATATCGCTTATCACGGAGCGGATAATGTAAAAGCTCTATCGGGCGATATTTTTTTATGCTGCGATGACTTTGAGGACGGGAGCTTTGATGCGATCGTCTCAAACCCGCCCTATATTGAAACCGGCGCATTGCCGGCGCTTCAAAGAGAGGTGCAGTTCGAGCCGGAAACGGCTCTTGACGGCGGCGCCGACGGTCTGGACTTTTACCGGTGTATTGCCGGAAAATGGGGCAGAAAGCTTCGCAGCGGCGGCAGCATGACGCTTGAAATAGGCGAAGATCAGGCTCGGGCGGTCACGGAACTGCTTGTAAAAAACGGCTTCAGGAATGTGGTGACTGTTAAGGATATCCAGGAACTTGACAGGGTAATATTTGGGACTTTTATGCGTGTCTGAAACGGCTTTGCATATTGCAATTTCTGCGAAAAAATTGTATAATAAGACCATCACAGAAGGAAACAGAAGCCGATCAATGAAAGGACGGGAACAGAATGGCATTTGATAAGCAAAAGGCACTTGAAACAGCCCTTGCGCAGATAGAGAAGCAGTTCGGTAAAGGAGCAGTAATGCGCCTTGGTCAGAACGCCGCAATGAATGTTGATGCGATATCCACAGGCTCACTTTCGCTGGATATGGCGCTGGGTATCGGCGGACTTCCCAGAGGAAGGATCACCGAGATATTCGGTCCTGAATCATCGGGTAAAACGACGCTTGCTCTGCACTGCATTGCCGAGGGCCAGAAAAAGGGCGGAATGGCTGCCTTTATAGATGTTGAACATGCGCTTGATCCGATTTATGCAAAGGCTCTGGGTGTTGACGTTGATTCACTGTTGGTATCTCAGCCGGATACGGGTGAGGATGCGCTTGAAATCACCGAAGCCCTTGTGCGTTCGGGCGCAATTGATGTTATCGTTGTTGACTCGGTCGCGGCTCTCTCACCCAAGGCTGAAATAGAAGGCGAAATGGGCGCTTCACACGTTGGTCTTCAGGCAAGACTTATGTCACAGGCTCTCAGAAAGCTTGCAGGCTCTATCTCAAAGGTGAACTGCGTGGCTATCTTTATAAACCAGCTCCGTGAGAAGGTCGGCATAATGTTCGGAAATCCCGAAACTACTCCCGGCGGACGTGCGCTGAAGTTCTATTCCTCCGTTCGTCTGGATATACGCAGGGTGGACGGCATTAAGGTCGGCGGCGAGGTGGTCGGTTCAAGAACAAGAGCCAAGGTCGTGAAGAATAAAATAGCGCCGCCGTTCCGTGAGGCTGAGTTCGATATCATGTACGGTCAGGGTATTTCAAGAATAGGCGAACTGCTTGATCTTGCGGTAAGCATAGACATTATAAAGAAGAGCGGCGCATGGTTCTCGTATGACGGCAACAGGATCGCTCAGGGACGTGACAATGCGAAGGTCTACCTCAAGGATAATCCTGAAGTTGCCAAGAAGATCGAGGAAGAGGTGCTTGCAAATAAAGAAAGACTCGCTTTTGGCAGGATATCAAAGCCGTCAAAGGGCAAGGGCAAGGGCAAAGGCGGAGCAGATGACGAGCCGGAGCAGGAGATCGAGCAGGATACCGCACAGGATACAGAGCAGAATGTACCGATGCAGGACGAGCCTGAGAAGTCAAGAATTTCAAACTCCGATATTGACATAATGGTCGAGGAATGATATGCTGATAACAGCGGCAGAGGAACGAAAAAAGGGTATGACCGCTCTTTACATAGACGGAGAATACGCCGTGAGTGTGGATACCCTGACGCTTGCGTCAAAAGGCTTCAGGACAGGCAGCGAGATCACAGATGATGAACTGTATGAGCTGCTTGAAGCCTCAAAGATCAGCCGCGCAAAGGAAAAGGCGCTTTATCTCATCGAATACCGCAGCCGCACCGAAAAGGAGCTGAGAGACAAGCTTGTGCCTCTTTTCGGTGAGGATGCTGCCGATGCCGCCATTGAGCGGCTGAATCAGCTTGGACTGATAGACGATCTGAAATATGCCAGAGAATATGCCGAGCAGCTTATTCGCAGAAAGCACTTTTCGCGTGAAAGGGCTGCTTTTGAGCTTATGAAAAAGGGCATTGACAGGGACACTGCGGACGAGGTGCTTGATGAAATAGATGCCGACCCCTGCGAGCAGATAAAAGCGCTTCTTGAAACAAAATACGCAAGGGCAATGGAGGACGAAAAGGGAAGGAACAGAACGATCAATTCCCTGCGTGCAATGGGCTACAAGTGGTATGATATAAAGGAAGCGATGAGCGAATATTGTGACGATGACGAATAAACCCCGCAAAAAAGCGAGGGTTATTCGTCTTATTGTCGTTTGCTGCGCACAGCTTTGGCAAAGGAATATAAGGAGGAAAAGAAATGTCAGAGAGGATAGGAATGGTAAGTCTCGGATGCGCCAAGAACAGAGTAGACGCCGAGATGATGCTTTATACATTGAAGGAGGCAGGATATCAGATAGTGGCTGATCCGGCACTCAGCGATGTTGTAATTGTAAATACATGCGGCTTTATAGAGGACGCCAAGCAGGAGAGCATTGACGAGATACTGGAGCTTGCCAGTCTGAAAAAAGAGGGCAGGATAAAGGCTATAATCGTTACCGGATGTCTTGCGGAGAGATACCAGAAGGAGGTAATGAAGGAGCTGTATGAGGTGGATGCCGTAGTGGGCATAGGCGCCAACGGCCGCATTGCCGAGATCGTAAAGGATGTTCTTGCCGGAAACAAGCAGGAGGTATTCCCGGATAAGACCTTGCTGCCGATGTGCGGAAGCAGGATACGTTCAACGCCGTATTACTATGCTTATCTGAAAATAGCCGAGGGCTGCGATAATAAATGCACCTACTGTGCCATACCTATGATAAGGGGAGCTTTCCGCAGCAGACCTATGGAGGAGATACTTTTTGAAGCCAGAGAGCTTGCTTCAAAGGGCGTAAAGGAGCTTATCCTTGTTGCTCAGGACACGACACGCTACGGTGAGGATCTCAAGGGTGAGCCGCAGCTTGCAAAGCTGCTTACCGAGCTTTGCAAAATAGACGAGGTAAAGTACATAAGGGTGCTTTACTGTTATCCTGAAAGAATAACCGATGAGCTTATAGATGTTTTTGCAAGAGAGGACAAGGTGCTGAAATATATTGATATCCCGATGCAGCACTGCGACGGCAGAATATTGAAGCTGATGAACCGTAAGGGCGACAGGGAGAGCCTGACAGCGCTTGTCAAAAAGCTGCGTGAAAGGATAAAGGGCGTGACCCTGCGCACCACCGTAATGACCGGCTTCCCGTCGGAAACGAAGGAAGAGTTTGAGGAGCTTGCCGAATTTGTAAAGGAAATGAAGTTTGAGAGACTTGGCTGCTTTGCGTATTCCGCAGAGGAGGATACGCCTGCCGCTAAGATGAAGGATCAGATAGACGAAGCCACGAAGAAGCACCGTCAGGAGATCATCATGGAGCAGCAGCAGGACATCATGGCTGAGCATGCGAAGAATATGATAGGCAGAACGATAAACGTATTGTGTGAGGGCTTTGACAGGATAGGCGAATGTTTCTTTGGCAGGAGCAAGGCTGACGCGCCGGAGGTTGACGGCAAGGTCTTTTTTGTGACCGAAGGAGAGAAGCCGAAGATCGGTGATATAGTGAAGGTAGAGATCACCGACACCCTTGACTGTGACGTAATGGGCTTTTGCAGATAATATGCCGCCTAAACTACACGATTTATAAAAAAATATTCATTCTCCGAAAGGAAGATACTTAATGAACCTGCCAAATAAGCTGACAATGATCCGGCTGATACTGGTACCCTTTTATGTTTTCTTTTTGCTTATGCCAGGTATACCCCATCATTACCTTATAGCGCTGATAATATTTGCAGCGGCAGCATATACCGACCATTTGGACGGGAAGATCGCAAGAAAGCATAATATGGTCACCGATTTCGGAAAATTTGCCGATCCGCTGGCTGATAAGATAATGATATTTTCGGCTCTTGCCTGCTTTATCCAGCTTGGTCTGACAGGCGCTGTGGTGCTTATTATAACTGCGGCAAGAGAATTCGCTGTCACATCGGTCAGGCTGGTGGCTGCGGATAAGGGCAAGGTCGTGGCTGCAAATATCTGGGGCAAGCTCAAGACCGTCAGTCAGATAGCTGCAGTGCTGGCGGTAATGCTGTTTCAGTATATCATGGAGCTTTCGGCACTGGATATAATACATTTTTCCGATCCGGCGGCTGTGTCGCTGTGGTTCAATATCATAGGTCAGGCATTGCTCTGGCTGTCGGTGGTGTTTACGCTTATTTCGGGAATAATATATATCTGTCAGAATTTTGAGTTTATAAAAAACGCAAAATGAGCAAAAAAATTTCTTTCAGGTGTGGCATTTTCCGCGAGTATAGTGTATAATACTATTGTAAATATCAGTAAAAGCCGTGAAAAAGAGAAGTAACGGAAGGAAAGCATACAGAGAGACGCCCGCTTGCTGGAAGGGCGTTATGCCGGATATCCGTGAAATGCGCTTTGGAGCTTGCAGTAGGAAGATAGAGTATTACTGTACGGCGGCCTCCGTTACAGGCAAAATGAGAACAGCTCCGCGCTGTCAAACTCGGGTGGAACCGCGCCATACTGCGCCCCGGAAGCATTTTTTGCAAGTGCTTCCGGGGCTGTTTTTTAGTCCGGAAGTCTATACCTATGGTCAGTCAGGCTCCGTATCCGATGCGGACGGCTCTGTTATTGAAGGGTGTGATTTGAAATGGGAAAGAAAAAGCATGACGAAATAGATTCGATAATGGAAAGAGACCCTGCGGCAAGGAGCAGGACGGAGGTAAGACTGCTTTATTCCGGATATAAGGCCGTGAAGGCTTACAGACGCGCTAACTGGTTTTACAGGCATAATATGAAGTTCATCGCAAGATTTATCTCACAAAGGGCAAGACACAGGACCGGTATAGAAATACATCCCGGAGCAAAGATAGGAAAGGGCTTGTTTATAGATCACGGCATGGGCGTGGTGATAGGCGAAACCGCCGAAATAGGCGACAACTGTACGCTCTATCAGAATGTTACTCTTGGCGGTACCGGCAAGGATCAGGGCAAGCGCCATCCTACGCTGGGGAACAATGTGCTTGTCGGATCGGGCGCAAAGGTGCTCGGACCGTTCCGTGTGGGAGATAACGCCAGGATCGCCGCCGGCGCCGTGGTGCTTACCGAGGTCCCGGACAATGCAACGGCTGTGGGAGTGCCGGCAAAGATCGTAAGAGTGAACGGCGTCAAGCCTACTGTCAGCAGCGATCTTGACCAGATACACGTTACCGACCCCGTAGCCCAGAAGATAAAAGAACTTGAAGGCGAGATAGACGAGCTGAAGAAGCTTGTTCTTGCCTTGACGAAGGACAGTAAATGACAGAGCTTTTCAGGCATTCAGCCATATTATAAAAAATAAAAACAGAAAAGGAGAAAGTTATGAAGATCTATAACACAATGTCAAAAACAAAGGAAGAGCTTAAAACTATCGCTGACGGTGAGGTGAGGATATACGCCTGCGGCCCTACCGTTTACAATTTCATACACATCGGAAACGCAAGACCGATATGTGTGTTCGATACTCTGCGCAGGTATCTTGAGTACCGGGGCTATAAGGTGATATTCGTGCAGAACTTCACCGACATCGACGACAAGATAATCCGCCGCGCAAACGAGGAAAACAGCGACTATGTAACCGTTTCCGAAAAGTATATTGCCGAGTATAAGAAGGACGCAAAGGGTCTGAATGTGCGTGAGGCTACCGTTCATCCGAGAGCGACAGAGAATATAGAGCAGATCATTGAAATGGTCAGAACTCTTGAAGAAAAGGGCTATGCTTATTCTACCGAGTACGGCGATGTGTATTTCCGCACCAACCGCTTTAAGGAGTACGGCAAGCTTTCACATCAGCCCCTTGACGATCTGGAGGCGGGAGCAAGGATACAGATAGGCGAAACAAAGGAGGATCCTATGGATTTCGCGCTCTGGAAGGGCGCAAAGCCCGGCGAGCCTTATTGGGATTCCCCCTGGGGCAAGGGCAGACCCGGCTGGCATATTGAATGCTCTACTATGGCAAAGCGCTATTTAGGAGCAACTATCGACATTCACTGCGGCGGTCAGGATCTTATCTTCCCGCACCATGAGAACGAGGTGGCGCAGAGTGAGTGCTGCAACGGCGTTACCTTTGCAAACTACTGGATGCACAACGGCTATATCAATGTTGACAACAAGAAAATGTCAAAATCACTCAATAACTTCTTTACTGTCCGTGAGGTGGCTGAAAAGTTCGGATATGAGCCTATCCGCTACCTGATGATCTCGTCACAGTACCGCAGTCCAATAAACTATTCCATAGAGATAATCGAGCAGTGCAGGGCGGCTCTTGACAGGCTTTATCATTGCCGCGAGGACCTTGAATTTCTTGCGAAGAACTCTCAGGGCATACTCAGGGACGGCGAGGAAAAAATAAAGGAACTTCTTCTCACGCATAAGACGGACTTCATCAACGCTATGGAGGACGATCTTAATACGGCTGACGCTATCACTGCGATCTTTGAGCTTGCGCGTGACATCAACTCCAATGTGAACGCTCAGACTGCGCCCTCCAAGGAGCTTTGCGACTTTGCGCTTTCACTCTATAAGGAGCTTGCAGATGTGCTTGGTCTGCTTTATGCCGAGAAAAATGAAGTGGCTGATGATGTTCAGGCTCTTATCGAGCAGCGCGCGCAGGCAAGAAAGAACAAGAACTGGGCAGAAGCCGACCGTATCCGTGACGAGCTGAAGGCAAGAGGAATAACCATAAAGGATACCCCTCAGGGTACGATAGTTGTAAGCGAGTAAGACAATGGACGAGAAAACAATAAGCTCTCTTATAGAGCAGGCACTTTCGGCAAGAAAAAACAGCTATGCGCCATACTCTCATTTTAAGGTGGGCGCGGCTCTGCTGGATTCAAAGGGAAATGTCTATACCGGAGTGAATGTGGAAAACGTGTCGTATCCGGCGGGAATATGCGCAGAGAGAACTGCGATCTCAAAAGCGATCTCCGAGGGCGCTTCGGGATTCACTGCCATAGCTGTCGCAGGAGGAAGTGACAGCTGTACGGACAGTGTAAATTCCTACTGTACGCCGTGCGGCTTTTGCCGTCAGGTGCTTTGCGAGCATTGCTCCGGCGACCTTATAGTAATAATTGCGCGTTCGCCCTCGGATTACCGCACATACACGCTCAGTGAGCTGCTGCCGTGTGCTTTCGGCATTATCTGACGTTATCCGAAGGGATAAGTCAGGTGTTCCCTTCATGCGTTGTAATCGGGAACGGATGGAGTCTCCTCCGTGACTTCGGCGCGGGTCTTCTTCTTTGATTTTTTGCTCATGTTATCACCGCCTTCCTTTGGGGCTGAGAATAGCTTGCCCCGATGAAGGCGGTTTATGTATACGGAGGTCTGAAATGATAAATTCAAGTGATGAATACAAGGCTGAAATAGTCAGGATACTGGGCGGCGACAGTACCCGCTTTTTTGAAATGATGAACGGCGAGCCTTACAGGGGTATATCCGTCAACCGTTTGAAGATATCTCCGGAAAGGCTTCTCCCGCTGCTGCCGTTTGCCGTTGAAAAAAGTCCGTTTTATGCTGACGGCTACTATATAACCGGCGACGCTGAGGGTATCGGCAGGCATCCGCTGCACCATGCAGGAGCTTTTTATGTTCAGGAGCCTTCGGCAAGCTCGGCGGTGAGTCTGCTTGATGCTGCGCCTGGTGAGAAAATACTCGATCTGTGCGCAGCGCCCGGCGGCAAGTCGGCGCAGATAGCTTCGTGTCTGAGGGGCAGCGGACTTATCTGGTCAAATGAGGTAGTGAAGAACCGGGCGCAGATACTGCTCTCCAATTTTGAACGTATGGGGATAGGGAACGGTGTAGTTTCATCGTGCTATCCTGAAGTTTTATGCGCCCGTCTTGAGGGATATTTTGACAAGGTGCTTGTCGATGCGCCATGCTCCGGTGAGGGTATGTTCCGCAAGGATCCGGCGGCTGTCGATGAATGGAGCCGGGAGCATGTCATAAGCTGCAGCGAGCGTCAGCTTTCGATATTGGGCTCCGCAGCCAAGGCTTTGAAGGAGGGCGGGATACTTGTTTATTCTACCTGCACATTTTCCTATGAGGAAAACGAAGGCGTGATCGCTGAATTTCTGAAAAGACATGATGATTTTGAAATGTGCGAAGTAAACGATGATCTCGGACGGCGCACAGAGCTTCCGTGTGCCGTAAGGATAACCCCGCTTGAAGGCGGCGAGGGGCATTTTGCCGCAAAGCTGAAAAAGCGCTGTACGGGCGGATATGCTCCGGCATATACATATAATGAAGCGTCACGTTCTGCAAAGGCTGATGCGGCGGTCCGGACCGTTGAAAGGGAGCTTGCGGATATTTTTAAAGATGTTCCGAAGGGCGTGATATCGGTAAGAAATGACAAAGCGTTTATATTGCCTGACGAACTGCCCGATGTTTCCGGCTGCGGAGTGATACGAGCGGGAATACTGGCGGGAGAGCTTAAAAGGAACCGTTTTGAGCCTGCCCATTCGCTGTTTACGGCATTTGCACCGGAACGCTTCAGACGTGTGCTGGAACTTACTCTTGACGACAGACGTACCGGGGAATATCTGAGAGGATTTGAAACGGACTGCGGGGGCGCTGCCGGTTACACTGCCGTAGCGGTCGAGGGCATGGTGACAGGCTTCGGAAAATGTTCCTCCGGAAGACTGAAAAACAAATATCCGAAGGGACTGAGAAATCTTTGATGCGGACAGATCTTTCAAAAATATCCCCAAGACCGCAAAGGCTCTCCGGAAGCCGTTACTGCTCATAATTATTAATGTATTCGTATGAGTACAATATAAAACCGTTTACTCCGCGCCTGCGCAGAAAGGATATCTGTGACTTTATGATGTCCTCGCCGGTAAGCCATGTGCCGCTGTCGGCGTCAGTGCCGACCTTATACAGGCAAAGACCGAAGTACAGTAATGTATTTTCGCTTTTTATACTGCCGCACCATTCGGCGGCGAGACTTTCAAACGGAAAGACCGGGTGATCGTTGCTTATATAAAGCTGCGGACAAATATAATCCACATAGCCGCTGCGGCTGCACCAGCTTTCAATATCGGCAGACATTTTTTCGTTGTTTTCAAAGTTGCACTGGGGCGCAATGCCGAAAACGATATCCTTTCCGGCGCTGTGTACAGCCGTGTACATTCCGCAGATAAGCATGTTTATGCAGCTTTTGCGCCATTCCGTCTGCGGCAGTACGTCACTGCCGGAAGAAAGCGTACTTTTGTATTTTTCATAGCTTTCAGCGTCAAGGCTCTCGTCCTCGGACGGATAAAAATAATCGTCTATCTGTATGCCGTCGATGTCATAATTTTCTGCAAGCTCCCGCACACCGTTTATTATCAGCTCACGCACACGGCTGCTTGACGGGTCAAAGTACAGACAATTTTCATACTCAAAATAAAACGGCTCGTCATTCATGCTGCTGTCGTTCTTCCATCGGATATACGGGTTGTCGCTGCTCAGCTCCGGCGGAGCGCCGGCAGTGCTTATGCGGAAGGGATTTATCCAGGCGTGAAGCGCAATGCTGCGCTTGTGGGCTTCCTGCACCATTATTTTCAGCGGATCATATCCCGGATCGGCGCCCTGCTTTCCGGTCAGTATATGCGACCATGGGTAGTATTCAGACGGATACAGAGCGTCCGAAAAGGGTCTTACCTGCATTATTACGGCGTTAAGTCCGCATAAAGCGCATTTGTCGAGTATTTCGCAGGCTTTTTTGCGGAAGGCGGCTTCGCTCTGCTCGTCCCGGCTCAGGGTCAGGCACATAAACGGCAGCCATATCCCGCGCATTTCCTGAATATCGCTTTGCGGCTCGGTATCGGAATGGCTGCTCTCGTCATGACTGCTATTTTCTGCGCTGCGGTATGAGGACGTTTCCGCAGGCTCAAGTACGCTGTAAAGCGCAAGAGAAATAAGGGCAGTCAGCAAAAGTCCCGTATATGCTGATATGAGGAGCATCTTAAACAGCAGCTTTTTCAAAACGGCACCACCTTTAAATATAACGGAAGATCAATTCGTTCAAAACCGTTGTGTCTTAATATTCTTTGCCTTGATTTTCCTCCTTTTGCAATATATAATATGATTATGGAAAAAATGACAAGGAGAATTAATATGCAGATATACTGGTACCATTATCTGATAATTGCCTATATTGCAGTGATAAATATTATTGCCGTTGTGATTACGGTAAAAGACAAGAGGGCTGCCCGCAGACACGGCTGGCGTGTTTCTGAAAATACGCTCTTGCTTGTGGCGGCGCTTAGCGGCTGTGTGGTAATGTATGCTACCATGCACCTTATACACCATAAAACCAAGCACCCGAAGTTTATGATAGGAATACCCGTAATATTCATTGCAGAACTGGCGGCGGCTGTTCTGGCTGTAATGTTCCTGTTTAACAGGGTGTGAATTATAAGGAGGAAAACACAATGAAAGAGCTTGATATGACAAGAGTGGAAAAAACTATGGAGGAGCTTCGCAAAAACAATATGCCGGCATATTTTGCTGCAACAAAAGCCGAGGCTGTTGAAAAGGTGAAGGAACTGATGAACGAGGGCGAGACCGTTACTCACGGCGGTTCGGTGACACTTGCGGAGTGCGGCATAACAGAGCTGCTCAAAAACGGGGATTACAATTATCTCGACAGGAGCGTTCCGGGTCTGACCCGTGAGCAGGTACAGGAAATATACCGCAAGGCTTTTTCGTGCGATACCTATCTTACCAGCGCAAACGCTATAACCGAAAACGGAATGCTTTTCAATACGGACGGAAATTCCAACCGTGTGGCGGCTATCGTTTTCGGCCCCAAAAGCGTTATCGTAGTGGCAGGATACAACAAGATAGTAAAGGATCTTGACGAAGCGTTTCTGCGTCTGAGGACAGTTGCTTCTCCGAAAAATACCCAGCGTCTGAACTGCGCTACATACTGCGCAAAGACAGGCAAGTGCGTTTCTATGAATGATCCTGATGCGCAGCTCGGCGACGGCTGCAAAAGCGAGCAGAGAATATGCTGCAGCTATGTGGTGAGCGCCTATCAGCGTGTGAAGGACAGAATAAAGGTAATAATAGTCGGTGAGGAGCTTGGCTATTGACCGCTGATTAATTTTATGTATAAAAAGGAGGTATTATTATGGCAACACCGCATATCAGCGCCGCTGAGGGCGATTTTGCAAAGACAGTCCTTATGCCCGGCGATCCGCTCAGAGCAAAGCTTATAGCGGAGAAGTTTCTTGATGATGCAAGGCTTGTTAATGAGGTAAGGGGCGCTTTGGGCTATACCGGAAAATATAAGGGCAAAAGCGTGTCGGTAATGGCAAGCGGCATGGGTGTGCCGTCTATCGGAATATACTCCTATGAGCTTTTTAAATTTTACGGGGTAGAAAATATCATCAGGATAGGCACTGCCGGCGCAGTAAGCAGCGAGCTTAAAGTGCGTGATATCGTTATGGCTATGTCGGCGGCTACGGATTCAAATTTTGCGCATCAGTACGGACTGCCGGGCACACCGGCTCCTGCGGCAAGCTTTGAACTGCTTATCACGGCTTACGAGTGCGCAAAGCAAATGGGCATTAACGTAAAGGCGGGACAGATATTCACTACTGATGTGTTCTATTCTGAAAATGATACTCTTGTACAGTGGCAGAAGATGGGCGTTCTGGCTGTTGAAATGGAATGCGCGGCGCTTTATCTTAATGCGGCAAGGCTGGGGAAGAAGGCACTGGCTATATGCACCGTTTCGGACTGTCCGCTGACCGGCGAAAGCTGCTCGTCCGATGAACGTGAAAAGAGCTTTACCGATATGATGAAGCTCGGTCTTGAGTGCGCCGCAAGTATTTAAAGAAAAAGCTGTATGCAGCATCTTTTACAAGTCCTTTGCGGGCTTGTTTGTGTAAGGCGGCTCTTAATTCGTTATATTGCACAATCTTATTTTGAAAAAATACGGTAAAAGATCGGATCAGTTGAAAAAATGACGAAAAGCGCTCACTTTATGTCGTTTTTTCGTGCCTGAATGGAATTATGCAGATAATAGTTTTGTATAAAATGCACAATCAAAGATAATAATACCGGTGTGACTTTTTTTGCTGCTTGTGCTATAATCAGGCAGGTATCCGATCGGAGGAATGAATCGTGGAGAACAATACATATTTATATACAGGAAGTCCCATAATTCCAAAGTACACGCTTAATATAGGCGGAAAGATCCTGGAGAGAGAAAAGGACTTTGACGTGGAGATCACCGATAATATAAACGTAGGCACTGCCCATGTATCAATAATAGGCAAGGGAAAATTCAAAGGAAGGCTGGAGCGAACCTTTGAGATACTGCCTGTGCCGGCAAGGTCGCTGTCTTTTTTTGCGGACAATACCGACTTTATTTACACGGGAGAGCCATGCGTAATGAAGGTGGCTGTACGTTTTGGAGAGAACATACTCAAAGAGGGCAGAGATTATGACATTGAGTACAGCGACAATATTGCGCCGGGAACGGGGAATGCCACGCTGACGTTCAAAGGCAATTTTTTTGGTGTGATGAACATACCGTTTAATATTGAGCAGCCTGAACCGGATAACGAGGAAGAAGAGAAAGATCCGGACATTATGTATGACGAGCTGGAGAATCTTTCCGAGCTTTCAGACCCGGTAATAACGCTTGGAGAGAGCGCAGTGATCCGCTGTGATGCAAAGGGCGGAAAGGCGCCGTACATTTATGCAGTTTATTACAGAAAGACATTTGAGAAGAAGTGGTATGTTCTGCAGCAGTTTGGACCGGATACAGAAGCCGAGATGACACCGGCAGAAGCTGCGCGTTATGTTATACTGATAAAGGTGAGGGACAGCCGAGGCGAGGCAGCGAAGAAGTACTTCAAGTTTGTGGTAAAGGATAAGGCGTGAGCGCAGAGCCTGCGGCGGCAAGCTGCCGCACCCAATTTCGCGTTCATAGATAAACGAGCGGAAACGTAATTGCCCGCGCCAAAAAATATCAAGCCAAAAACTAAAACACAAAAGTTTCGCTCAAGCCTTTTCAAAGGCTTGCAGGTTCCAAGGGCAGAGCCCTTGGTCGCGCTCCGCAGAGCGCGAAATCC
>CADBPE010000099.1 GCA_902796475.1 uncultured Ruminococcus sp. | reverse complement strand
TGCTCCATCGGGCGGATAGTTCACCGCCTCATATTCATTGAATACCCTCCACACCAGCGGCAGGGCGTTAAATAACTTATCAAAAAATCCCTTGATAGTCACTCCATAAACAGATTTATTTTCTTTATTGTACAATAAAAATCAAGATTTGTCTACCCGAAACTCGCTTTTTTCACGGAAATCAATTTTTGCGCTGCAAGTTACACGCGGTATTATCTTTGTCGGGGACAAGCTGCTTCTGATCGAGGATAACAAGGGTGAAGTCAAGCTGCCCGGAGGCGGTCAGGAATCGGGCGAGTGCGATGCCGATACTCTGATTCGTGAGATCAGGGAGGAAACGGGCTGTATTGTGATACCTGAAACGATAAGACCTTTCGGATACATTGAAGAAAAGCGAAAGGGCTTTAATGAAGACAGAATATTTCATCAGTTCAGCAGGCTGTATTTTTGTGAAGTGTCTGATGAGTGTGGGGAAACACAATTCAGTGATAACAAAAAAAGACATGGCATGCGGTTCAAGACATATACCGTCGATGAGCGATTGCTAAGAACCACGCTATGCTTGACAGTATCGGTGAGCTTCCATGGAATCAGCGGGAATACAAAACACTGTTATTGATAAAAGCATATATAGAGAACACCTGAACCATTGTCACGCTGCCTGCTCTAAATAAACCGAACATAAAAAGCAACAGGAGCATAAACCTTTGTGAGCAAGGTCTGATACTCCTGCTTATTAATTATAGAGCCTTCTTTCTTAATCTCAAGGCTTTCAGTACTATACTAAGCGTCATAAAAACCAAAAAGGCCTCGCAATGCGATAATAACAGTCACAATGCAAGGTCTCTTTTTTGTAATAATTCCCCCTTACACATTAGCATGACAGGCTTCAAAAGCTGCTGTTCACCGGTTCATCGTAAGGATTCATAATCGGTATACTCCACAACGCCCTGAATATGTTCAAGTGCGCCGTCAGCAAGCTCCTTCACCATCAGGCATTCAGGCGCAGGAAGTCCTACGCTTTTGCCTGCAATGATACCGAAATCGGCTGAGGTCTGAAAACCTCTGCTTCTGTAATTCTGCGGGTTGCCCTCAACGATAACCGCGGTGAAGCCCATTTGCTTTGCTTTTTCAAAGCCGTATTCGATGAGCTCCTTTGAGATATGCTGCCGCTGCAATTCCACCTTGACAGCAACAGGAGAAAGCACTAAAAGCTCCTCCCTGTATTTTCCTCCCAGGTGGAAGCGCGAGAACATGGCGTAGCCGATGACCTCGTCCTCCTCGTTCACCATTATCAGCTCCAGCCCGGGGATGTATGTATCCATCGACCTGATCTCCTTTATCAGCCTGACGACCAGATCCCCCTCCTCCTCGTCTGACCACTCGGCAAAGCTTCTTCTTACCATGTCTGATGTCTGATTTAAATATTTATCTTCCATTGATTTGATGATCCTTTTCAACTCAATACACGTCCTTTCTCTTTTTCCTTTCGCTGATGGCAATGCTCTTAAAAAACTGCTCCTTCTGTCTGCGATAATCAGCAGAATTGCCGCCGTATTTCGCCTCCGTTTTCAGCTTTCGATAGCTTTCAAAGCGGCTCATACTCAGCTCTCCGTCTTCAATAGCCCTGCGTACAGCGCAGCCGGGTTCGTTTTCGTGTCTGCAATCTCGGAATCTGCACTGCTCTGCAAATTTTTCCACATCGGAAAAAGCATCGTCCAATCCTTCGGTTACGTCCCACATACCCAGCTCGCGCATACCGGGAGTATCAATTATCATCACTCCGCTTTGGAGCATAATAAGCTCACGGTGGGTGGTGGTGTGCCTGCCTTTGCTGTCGTCCTCACGAATGCCGCCTTCGTCCATGATCTTCTCACCCGCAAGCGCATTGACAAGGCTTGATTTTCCGACGCCGGAAGACCCCAGAAACACAAGGGTATTTCCCTTTTGCATATACGGCGAAAGCTCCTCCATGCCGTAGCCTGTTTTAGCGCTGACAATGCAGGTTCGGACATTCTCCGCCACACGGCTCGTTTCGAGAATATAAGGCAGATAATCGTCAGTTAGATCCGCTTTTGTCAGAACGATCACCGGCTCAGCCTTTGACTGTCGTGCAGCGGTGAGATAGCGTTCCAGACGCTTGGGGTTAAAATCGTGATTGAGGGACTGCATAATAAAAACATAGTCAAAATTAGCGGCAACAGCCTGTTCTCCTCTGCCCTTGTCTGGGTCACGGCGCGAAAAGAAGGTCCTGCGCTCCAGAGTCTTGATAATGCGGCTGTCGCCGCTGCTGTTGTGATCTATCAGTACAAAGTCGCCCACCGTCGGAAAAGCCTCGTTTCCGTAGTAGTATTCCTTACCCTTGAGCTGAGCGTAGCCCTCGCCGAAGTCGGATACAACAGCAAAGCGTCCCTTGTGAACGGCGGTAACGCGCGCAGGCGTGCCGATGCTTTCATAAGAATTGATCTCGTGATCAAATCCGTAATCTTTAATATTCAACTTTTGTTCCTCCTAGGGCTTGTTTGAAAAATCGAAACAATTGTTCAAATAACCAAATCATGCAGGCAGCTATATAAACAAAGGACAGGA
>CADBPE010000098.1 GCA_902796475.1 uncultured Ruminococcus sp. | reverse complement strand
GTACTTCTGAGTATAGTCACCGATGATCTTGATGGAGTTCTTGTTAGCACCAACAGTACCGTCGCCGCCGAGACCCCAGAACTTGCACTCGATAGTGCCTTCTGCGGCTGTGTTGGGAGCGGGCTTCTCTTCAAGAGAGAGACAGGTAACATCATCGTTGATGCCGAGTGTGAACTGAGCCTTGGGAGCGTCCTTAGCAAGCTCGTCGTATACTGCGAATACGCTTGAAGGAGGAGTATCCTTTGAGCCGAGACCGTATCTGCCGCCGATGACCTTGATATCGGACTTGCCCTGAGCTGCAAGAGCTGCAACAACGTCAAGGAACAGAGGCTCGCCGAGAGCGCCGGGCTCCTTTGTTCTGTCGAGAACAGCGATCTTTTTGCAGGTTGCGGGGATAGCCTCGATGAGCTTGTCAGCTCTGAAGGGACGGTAAAGTCTTACCTTAACAAGGCCGACCTTCTCGCCTCTTGCGTTCATATAGTCGATGACCTCTTCTGCAACGTCGCAGATAGAGCCCATAGCGATGATAACTCTTTCGGCATCCTCAGCGCCGTAGTAGTTGAAGAGCTTATAGTCTGTGCCGAGTTTCTCGTTGATCTTGCCCATATACTTCTCAACAAGCTCCGGAACTGCATCATAATACTTGTTGCAGGCCTCTCTGTGCTGGAAGAAGATATCGCCGTTTTCATGAGAGCCTCTCATTACAGGATGATCAGGGTTAAGAGCTCTCTTTCTGAAAGCCTTGACAGCGTCCATATCGCACATATCCCTGAGATCGTCATAATCCCAGATAGCGATCTTCTGGATCTCGTGAGATGTACGGAAACCGTCAAAGAAGTTAAGGAAGGGAACTCTGCCCTCGATAGCTGCAAGGTGAGCTACGGGAGCCAGATCCATTACTTCCTGAGGATTAGTCTCAGCGAGCATAGCGAAACCGGTCTGACGGCAGGCATATACGTCTGAGTGATCGCCGAAGATGTTAAGAGCATGAGAAGAAACGCAGCGCGCAGAAACGTGGAACACGCCGGGAAGCAGCTCACCTGCGATCTTATACATATTGGGGATCATGAGAAGCAGACCCTGAGAAGCTGTGAAGGTAGTTGTAAGAGCGCCTGCGTTGAGTGCGCCGTGAACTGTACCGGAAGCGCCTGCCTCGGACTGCATTTCGGATACCTTAACGGTGGTACCGAAGATGTTCTTGAGGCCCTGAGCTGACCACTGGTCGACATAGTCTGCCATCGGGCTGGACGGAGTGATCGGGTAAATGCCGGCCACCTCGGTAAACGCATAAGCAACATGAGCCGCAGCGTTATTACCGTCCATGGTTTTCATTTTTCTTGCCATTTGGTATTTTCCTCCTTTTTATTTTTAAGAATCCATGCAGAGTTAGTGCATCATCTTCTTAAAGAGTACAAAATACGGATATAGTGTTATGCACTATACCAATGATAATTTTAACACTTTTTTATTATTATGTAAAGTGGAAAAATGTAAATATTTTATATTTTCTAAGATGTACTTTGATAAAAATGAGCGAATTTGTCAGAAAACGATCATCACACTGCAGCAAGCCGTTTCCGGAGCATCGTGATACTGTCAGGGAGCGGTGCAGACTGCCGAGAATATTTTTCTCTTAAAAGCCTGACCGTGAGCGATACCTTGCCTGAGTGACCTGCCGGACAAAGCTTAATGAAATTTTCCGGCGGATTTTCTGAAAATAAATGTAGACTTTCAAAAGATTTTGATGTATAATAGCTTTATATGCAATAATCTACTTGAAGGGAAGATTTTTTTATGAAAAATATAATCAAGGCTGCAGGAGCAGTTGTATGCGCTGCGGCTGTGCTGTGCGCATCAGGCTGCAGCGGCAACACAAAATGGGCATACAAAACCGATAAGGCCGAGCTTGGCAATGGTCAGTGGATATACTGTACCTTTGAGGGTGTGAGCCTGGCTATCAGTGAGGTCCAGAAAACCGATGAAAAAGCCGATCTGAACAGCATCGACTGGGATAAGCAGGAAATAGACGGCGAGCCTGCAAAGGACTGGATATATGCCAAGGCAAAGGAAGCGGGACTTAACTATATTATGATGGAGGGTCTGGCTATCGACAACGGCATAACCGTGGACGAAACTGTTTTTAACGCAAACAAGAGCTCTTACAGCTATTTCTACAACAACTACTACAAGGATCTGTTCACGAAGCTTGGTGTTTCCGAGGACAGCTACTGCGAGGTGAGCATTCGTCCGAATATCATCTCCGATGAGCTTTTCAACAAGATGTACGGCACCGGCGGCGTAAGAGAGGTACCGAAGGCTGATGTGGAGAAGTTCTTCACCGACAATTATGTGTCATACTACTATATTTCCTGTGATATGACCAAGACCGAGAACGATGAAGCGGTCGATCTTGATAAGGAAACTGCTGACAAGTACAAAGCAAACTTCAATAAGTATGCCGCAATGATAAACACCGACAAAAAAACTCCCGCTGACGTTACCGCCCAGTACAAGGTGGATTTTGAGATAAAAGACGGCGAGACCGTTCCTGAGGTTTCAGAAACGTCATACAAGGACAATATGCAGACCAGCGAGCTGAATACTGCCATTCTTGAAGCAAAGGAAGGCGAGGCAGCAGTAAAGGAGATCAGCGGCAAGCTTTATCTTATCTATCGTTATGACATCAGCAGCAAGGTGCCGCTCATCAAGGCAAATGATGAGGACACAGGCGATGATGCAGCCGAGATCATTTCCAAGGAGGATATCCTCAAGAAGATGAAGATAGATGATTTCAATCAGTACCTCAAGGAAGAGCGTGACAAGCTTCAGTATGACAGAAACGACGCCTGCGTACACAAGTACGATGTCAGCAGAACAATAAACATCTTAAAGGAAACAGGCAATTCCTGATAACAAACAGAGCGGCTGCCGCACCATTACGGTGTGACAGCCGTATTTTTGCGCGCCTCATCG
>CADBPE010000097.1 GCA_902796475.1 uncultured Ruminococcus sp. | reverse complement strand
TTCGGCTCAGCTTCACTTTCTTGAGTATTTTTGATTTCTTCTGTCATGGTAACAAGTACCTCCTTTATTATGCTTGCCGGGGTGGACGCACCGGCAGTAATACCAATCCGATCCGCATGAATGACAGCGCTGCGCGGCAATTCTTCGGCCGTTTCAATAAGATACGTTTCTTCACACTTTTCCTTACAAATAGAAAACAGCTTATTCGTATTGGAGCTGTGTCTTCCGCCTATCACAAGCATCATGTCCGACTCTGATGCAAGGACTTGCGCCTCTGACTGTCTATCAGATGTGGCATTACATATTGTACCAAATATTTTAGCATTTGTACATACTTTTTTCAATATTTTTAAAGAATTTTTCCACTCATTTTTATTAAAAGTTGTCTGAACGACCACGCAAAGCTTATCTGTCCGCAATTCGGGACATTTTTCGACTAATTGTGTCAGTTCGTCACCGTTCATAAAGGTATAACAGCGTGAACAGCAATGACCGATTATCCCCTGAACCTCCGGATGATCCCTGTCTCCTGCGATAAGGACGGTCTCTCCGTTTTTTGAATGCTCGGAAACTATGCTGTGTATCTTCAGCACAAAGGGACACGTCGCGTCCTGATATTCTGTTCCCAACTCTTTCAGTCTGTCTGTTACCGAGGCTGCCACTCCATGAGAGCGTATTACCAGTATCTCACCGGGCTGCACCTCTTCGGGAGCGTTCACGATACGCACTCCCCTTTCCTCCAGTTCCTTTACCTTCTGAGGATTATGTATTATGGCGCCGAGGGTACATACTCTTCTGCCCTCGTCCGCTAACTTTTCAACGATAGAAACGGCGCGGCTCACGCCAAAGCAGAAGCCCGCCGTTTTTGCAACTTTAATGCTCACTGTTCTTCCTCCGACATTTTGTTTATCTGCGCCTTGAAGCGCCTGTTAAGCTCCCGCGCACTTTTCAGCGTATCGTCCTTTGCAAGCGCAGGACTGCCTATGGTCACGGTTATCTTTGCAAACGGTCTTATCCTGCCGCCGGCTTTTATCAGAACAGGCAGCAGCGGGACGCCATTTTTAGCGGCAAGCATAGCCGCCCCCGCCTTTGGCTCGAAAGCCTGACCATCACGGCGGATACCTCCCTGCGGAAAGACACCCACTATCCTGCCCCGATGCAGATGCTCCGACGCTTTGTCAACGGCGCACTTGTCCGCGCTGCTTCTCGCCACCGGAAACACTCCGCAAAGTCTGAGAAAGGCTCCCGCAAAGGCGCCGTGATCCGTGAACAATTCGGACTTTGCCATGAACCATATCTTCCTGCGGAATCCCATGCCCAGACATACGGGGTCAAAATAGCTGATATGATTTGACGCAAGAACAAATGCGCCCTTTGGCACATTTTCCCTGCCGATGTATTTTATTCTGTAAAAAGGCCGCACAAGCACAAACGAAAGCAAACGAAGAAAATGATACATCAGTTCCTGACTTTCTCCCTTAATGCCTTGATCTCGTCCATTATTTTCCGGCTGGCATTGCGGAACTCGGCGGGAGTACCCTCTGAAAGACCAAGCTCTTCAAGCGACATCGGCTTTCCCCATGATACCGTCACCTTTCTGAACTTTTTTATCTGCTTATCCTGCGGCGTGATGCACACGGGTATAACAGGCGTCTTTGTCTGGAAGGCGACCATAGCTGCGCCCGACTTAGGACGCAGGAATTCGCCGGTCTTGGAGCGGGTGCCCTCTATGAAGATACCCAGCAGTCTGCCGTCCCTGACTATTTCTTCCGCTTTGTCTATGGCCTGGGTATCGCCTGTACCCCTTTCGACCGGGAAAGCGCCAAGCTCGGTTATCATGGCTGCGGCTATTCTGTTCTTCTGAAAAAGCTCGGCCTTTGCCATGTAATATATCTGCCTTTTCTGGGTCATCGAGACCAGTATAGGGTCATAGTTTGAAAGATGATTGCTGCAAACTATGTATGCGCCTGTCTTTGGAAGATTCTTCTTACCCACGACTTTATAGCGGAACAGGGTCTTATATATTGGTATAGTCAGAAACCTGCCGATGATAAAAACAAGACTTCTTCTTTTCATAATGCTGCCCTCTCCTTTATGATAGCCGTGATCTTCTCCACCACTTCATCAAGAGCAAGCCCGGTAGTGTCTACCGTAACTGCGCTTTCGGCAGCCTTGAGCGGCGCTGTTTCACGGTGGGTATCGTTGTAGTCACGCTGCACTATGTCAAAGAGTATTTTGTCGAAGTCTGCCTCCATGCCTTTTTCCTGAAGCTGGAGCATTCTGCGTCTTGCCCTTATTTCGGGTGAAGCCGTAAGGAATATCTTGACCTGCGCATTGGGCAGTACTACCGTACCGATGTCCCTGCCGTCCATTATAACATTGTCGGTCTTGGAAAAGCCGCGCTGAAGTTCAAGAAGGAACGCTCTCACCTCCGGCAGCGCCGACACTCTTGATGCAGCCATTGAAACATTCTCACTTCGGATAGCCTCAGAGACGTCCTTATCATTGAGAAGAATATGCTGCTCTCCGTTAAAGAAGATGATACGGATATCTATCTTCGGCAAAAGCGTCTTTACCGCTTCGGGCTCACCGATGCTGACGCCCTCATTGATGCAGGCAAGGGCAACTGCTCTGTAAAGAGCGCCCGTGTCAACATAGATGAAACCAAGACTTTCGGAAACCTTTTTTGCAATAGTGCTTTTTCCTGCTCCTGCAGGACCGTCGATCGCTACCGCTATCATAATTCTTCCTCCATTACGAACAGATTATACCATTATTATACCAGATAATTTTCAAATTACAACCTTTGCCGGACGGTTTTCATAGCTATATAGACTTTTTTTCATATCCGTGATATACTATAAACAGACAGCCGCCGTACCGATCAATTCCTGAACCATAAAAGATCC
The DNA here is from genome assembly GCA_902796475.1 of uncultured Ruminococcus sp. Lineage (GTDB taxonomy): Bacteria > Bacillota > Clostridia > Oscillospirales > Acutalibacteraceae > UBA1213. The sequence continues at coordinate 3,777 of CADBPE010000097.1, read as the reverse complement.
GGCGGCAAATAACCATCACATAATATTTTCGCAGTCTATGTAACCGATCGGCAGTCCTGCGGATTATATAAGTGAAGGGTATAAAAACCGGCAGCATTTTCAGATTTCAATTCTTTTATATTTTCAGAAAGGTGTGACAGTTATGAAAATAAAAAAATTATTGTCCTTAACTATTGCGGCAGCGGCAGCCATGAGCATTATGACAGGATGCTCCGGCGGCGGACAGGAAAGCTCCGGCAGCTATAACGGTCAGACGTTCATTCCGGGACAAAACGGTACCGTTTCCGTCGTTCCCACCGGCATTGACGCCACTCTTACGGTGACCTCCGGCGCATGGAACAACATTCAGTGGCAGAATTTTTCGCACCAGTACGCCACTCTGCAGATACCTCAGGGCTGGAAGGCAGAGGTCGTTGACCTTTATCAGGACGGCTCTACCGGCTCAGGCACTATGGTGTCCGTTAAGAGTCCGGACGAAAGCGTTATGATCGCTTACATTGATTTTTACTGCATACCTCAGATGATGATGAGTGCTCCGACAGTCGAGTCATTCCTCACCGATGTTGTAGTTGCCGCCAACAAAGGAAAGATACAGAATTTCACGATAACCGGCACAACGCAGAGCGATGAGCAGAAGCAGTTCATGCAGACCTCGGAATCAGGCGCCTATGACGCGAAGATCATAACTGCCGAACATGAATACAACGGCAAGCCCTACGAGGGTGCATACAGCGCCGCCATCACCGGCAAGAATTTCCCCTCTTCCGGCGTTTATATGGCAGTGAGTCCCATAAGCATTGACGTTCCCAGAGGTGAAATGAAGAACTGGGAGCCTGTTATCGGAAAGATACTCACCAGCATCCAGCTTACTCCGGCATGCACCGCAAGATATAAAGGCGTTTCAGGCGGTTCGTCAGGCTCATCCGGTTCCGGCAGCATTATGGATTCATGGAACAGACGCAGCGAATCCGAGGATATAATGAGCCAGAAGCGTTCGGACGCCACACTCGGACAGGAGCGTGTAGTGGACAACTACACCGGCGAGATATACAAGGCTGACAACGGCTTTTACGAAAAGTACAGCAGCATGGGCGGACAGCGTTACTCACCCATCAGCGACAGCCAGTACACTAACGGCTATTCGGGATATATCGGATTCTGAAATATAATAATACATGACACTCTGCGCCTTCGCCGTTTTTCGGCGGAGGCTTTTTTGCGCTTTCACCGCAGCGGCGTTTTCGCATAATATAAATACGGGAGATGATATGATGACTTGCAACGAATTACAGACTCTCGATATGCTGCGTGTGGGCGAAAGCGCAACAGTCCTGTCTTTGCCGCAGGATGCCGATCTCCAGCTAAGACTTGGCTCTCTCGGACTTGTCAGCGGAACGCGCATTACAGTGGTAAACGAAAGTCCCGCAGGCGACCCTGTCGCTTATTTTTTTCGGGGCGCACTTATAGCTCTGCGCCGGCGTGACGCCAAAGGGATCATTATAAAACGTGAATCGAGGTGCGGCATTGAAAAGGACAAACCGGGCTCCTGACTATGAAATAACCCTTGCGGGAGCTGCCAACGTAGGCAAAAGTACGGTTTTTAACGCTCTTACAGGACTGAAACAGCACACAGGCAACTGGAGCGGCAAAACCGTTTTTACCGCTGTCGGAGAGTACCGCCACAGCGGAAATAATTTCCGTCTGACCGACACGCCGGGTACATACTCAATGTACTCGCTGTCGCCTGACGAACTTGCCGCAAGAGATCAGCTTCTTTTCGGAAGCTATGACTGCGTTATCATCACCGCAGACGCTTCGGGTCTTGAACGCAGCCTTTCTGCGGCTCTGGAAATAATCGGAGTTACCTCAAAAGCGGTGCTGTGCCTTAACATGATGGACGAAGCTGCCAGGCGCGGTATCACCGTAGACACAAAAGAGCTTTCCATGCAGCTCGGCATACCCGTTGTGCCGGTCACAGCCCGTTCCGGAAAGGGCATTCGTGATCTGAAGGACACCGTACTGGCAGTCGCTTCCGGCAAGCTGCCCACAAGGAGGATCGGCACAGCTTATCCGGAAAGCGTAAAGGAAGCCTGCGCAAAGATAAGCTCTCAACTCGAAGCAAAGCAGGACATAAAAAAAGCCCTCTCCCTGCTTATGCTGAACAAAGCGGTGAGGACGGAGCTTGCCGAAAGCGGAAGGGTGATCGTATCCGGCAAGCTTGGAGCGTACCTTGAAAGCCTTTCTCCGGATATGTACGCCGATGCTGCTGCTGCGCTTCGGAAAAGGTGTGAAAACATCTGCCGTATCTGCGTAAAAAACAGCGGAAGCGGACGTTCGCCCGCAGAGCAGAAGCTTGACCGTCTGATGACCTCTAAGTCAACGGGCATACCTCTGATAATACTGCTGTTTGCGCTGATATTCTATCTCACGGTGTCGGGCGCGAATTATCCTTCGGAGCTGCTTGGCAGGCTGTTCTCAAAGCTGCGGGAACTGCTTGACTTTCTGTTTTCGGCTGTCGGCGCCGGACCGGTAATTACAGGAATAGTGCTTGACGGCATATACGGGACACTTTCAAACGTTGTATCCGTCATGCTGCCGCCTATGGCTATTTTTTTCCCTCTTTTCGCTCTGCTTGAAGATTCCGGTATCCTTCCGCGGATAGCATTTGATCTTGACAAGGCGTTTTGCTGCGCGGGAACTCAGGGCAAGCAGGCGCTTACCATGATGATGGGCTTCGGCTGCAACGCCTGCGGTGTGACCGGCTGCCGCATGATAGAAAACAAGCGTGACCGCTGCATCGCCGCCGTGACAAACAATTTCTGTCCGTGCAACGGACGCTTTCCGGCTATTATAGCCATGATAACTCTGTTTCTTACGGGCAGCGCAGCGCCGTTTCTGCGTTCTGCTGCGGCGGCTCTCATTCTTACCGGAGTGATGATCCTGTGCATGCTGGTATCTCTCGGAGCCACAAAGCTGCTGTCGATGTTCGTATTCAAGGGCAGGCAAAGCAGTCTGGTACTGGAGCTTCCGCCCTATCGCAGACCCCAGATATTGAAAACGATATTCCGTTCATTCATCGACAAAACCGTAAAAATTTTATGGCGCGCCGTACTTGTAGCTATTCCTGCGGGCGCTTTGATATGGCTGCTTACACACATAACTGTAAGCGGGCAGAGTCTTATCGGCTGGTGCGCAGGCTTTCTTGACCCGTTCGGCAGGCTTATGGGACTTGACGGCGCTGTTCTCACTGCTTTCATTCTTGGCTTTCCCGCAAACGAGATAGTTCTTCCCATTGCCGTAATGATATACCAGTCCGGCGGCACCTTCGGAGATATACAGAGTCTTTCGCAGCTTTATGATGTACTTGCGGCGAACGGCTGGGGCGTTACCACCGCTGTCTGCGCAATGATATTTACTGTAATGCACTTTCCGTGTTCGACAACGCTCATAACCATACGCAAAGAGACAGGCAGCGCTTTCTGCACGTTCATTGCCTTTATTTTGCCCACTCTCTGCGGCATTATATGCTGTATGCTTGTAAATCTGATCTCCATGCTTTTTATATGACAGAGCGAAGATCCATTGTTCGCGGCTGGAAAGCATTATGAACCGCGATGCGTGTTTTTCGGTTCGGGCAAACTATCAACGCGAAATCGGGAGCGCAGGCTCTGCGCCGGCGGCGGGTTGCATAAACTGACCGTTAGTAGGGGACGCCCTCTTGCGCAGGGCGTCCCCTCTCAAAAAACAGTCCACCGGACTGTTTTTTGATTCACCCCT
>CADBPE010000096.1 GCA_902796475.1 uncultured Ruminococcus sp. | reverse complement strand
TCCCTTGACCCTGCAAGCCTTTGAAAAGGCTTGAGCGAAACTTTTAATTTTATGTTCATACATTTTTAACTCGTTCAAAAACCCTATTTCGGCGCAGGAAAATCGATTTGCGCTGCAAGTTACACTGGGGGAAAACTCCCTTCCTGAAAAACTTGTATTTGTGTTCAAAATATCACATAATATAGTAAAGCTTTCTTCTCGGACGGTTCGCTTTTTTGAAAATTGATTTCCGTGTTTCGTCGTCAGTGGTTTCGCTCTTGATTTATGACCGATATAGTGTATAATATTTTTATCTGATTATTAAGTGAGGATCAAATTATGTTCAGAGATGTATCAAGAAAAAATCAAAAGCTCACACAGGAAGAATGTGTCGAGATACTTCAAAACGAAAAACGCGGCGTACTTTCGCTTATCGGTGATGACGGGTATCCTTACGGTCTGCCGATAAACCATTATTATGACGAAAGGGACGGCAGACTGTATTTTCACAGCGGTAAAGTCGGTCACAAGATCGACGCCATGAAGGCATGCAGCAAAGCATCCTTCTGCGTGTACGACAGCGGCTTTATAAGACCCGGAGGATGGTCGCTGAATATAAGAAGCGTTATCGTATTCGGCAGAACCGAGACAGTAAGCGACCATGAAAAAGCTCTTGACATAAGCATCAGACTAAGCCGGAAATTCACGGACGATGAAGAATACATAAAAAACGAAGTAAAAAATTTCGGCGCCGGCGTACTTGTGTTTGCACTGATACCAGAACACATTACCGGAAAGATAGTAAACGAAGCGTAAGAGAGGAGGATCCGCATGAAAGTTATCGAAATGTTCACAGACGGTGCCTGCAGCGGGAATCCAGGACCGGGCGGCTGGGGCACAATACTCAGATACAACGGGCACGAAAAGGAGCTTTCGGGCGGCGAAGCCATGACCACTAACAACCGCATGGAAATGATAGCGGTCATAGAGGGACTTAAAGCGTTAAAAGAGCCTTGTGAGGTGCATCTTACCAGTGACTCCCAGTATGTGTGCAACGCAATAACAAAAGGCTGGGCGCGAAGCTGGAAGCGCAACAACTGGATAAAAAGTGACAAGACAAAGGCAAAGAACCCTGAGCTTTGGGACGAAATGCTTACTCTGCTCGACAAGCACAAGGTCATCATAAACTGGGTAAGAGGACACAACGGACATCCCGAAAATGAACGCTGTGACAAGTTAGCTGTCGCCCAGTCGAAAAAATACGCCGAAAAATAAGCTTGATCTTCGGTCTGTTTTTCTGACTGAAAGAACGATGAGGGTAAGCTTGCGGAACATTGAACAAGGAATATATAACGAAATCTGAACAAAAAGCTCCGGCGGGATATTCTCCTGCCGGAGCTTTTTGCATTATCTGTTATTTCTTGATTTTTTTGCCCCTGTTTTTGAATGGGCCAAGATCATTATTGTAAATAAAGGTCAGAACAGCCATAGCGCAGATTATAACATAACCGATAACGCTGTAAATGTCCGGCACCTCACCCAGAAATATGAAGCCAAGCATGGTTGCAAATATTATCTGGGAATAGTCGTAAACAGATATTTCCCGCGCCGGAGCATGCGAATATGCCGCAGTTATCGAAAACTGTCCGCCGGTCGCCGCAAGACCTGCGCCGAGAAGCATGAGCAGCTGCCACCATTCCATAGGGTGATAGTCGAATATCAGAAACGGCAGCATAGACAGACACGAAAACGCCGAAAAGAAAAAGACTATCCTTGACCCGACCTCTTCCCTTTTTCCGAGAATGCGCACCATAGTATAAGCGAATCCGGCACACAATCCGCCCATAAGTCCGATGGCCGAGGGTATGAGCTCTACATTCTGAAAGGAAGGCTTGATAATGAACAGTGTGCCTATGAAAGCGATAAATACCGCCGCTCCCTGCACAAATGTAAGCCTTTCCTTGAGAATGAAGAACGAGAATATTATCACAAAAAACGGCGACATCTTGTTGAGAATAGATGCGTCCGAAAGAGGAATGTGTCCAAGCGCATAGAAGTTGCACACAATGCCCATTGTACCCACTGCCGAACGCAGAAGAAGATATTTCAGATTGCCCTTTTTCCAGTGAAAGCCCTTGCCGCTTTTTATCAGCACCGCAAGTGCAAAGAAAACCGCTACGAGATTCCTGAAAAAGCTCTTCTGAAATGCAGGGATATCGCCCGACATACGCACAAAAAGATTCATAAAAGCAAAGCAGAATGCCGACAGGATCATATACGCAATAGCTTTGTACTTCATTTTGATCCTTGGCATTCTGCTCACGTCCGTTTTTTTAGATTAGAATAGATATGAAAGGTTCGTGTCCTCAGAAAGATTCTGAAGGGAATACAGAACCAGTATGGCGTCGGCATTCTCGCTTTCGGCAAGCGCCGAGACCTCTTTTTTATAATAGCGGAGATCGACCATGATTATCTCGCTGTAATTGAGTGAAAGGAAAGGCGCCAGGCAGTGCGCGTATGAGTCCTTTATTATCAAAAGCTTGCCGCCTTTGGCATCCTTGTTTTTTATCCTGACAAAGCTGTGGTTGCCGTCAAGATAGACCGGATATTTGTCATCATTTTCAAGCTGCTCACGGAAGAAATAGCTGTTTCCGCTTTTCTTGTCATTTCCGTCTGAGATCTCCACGGAAACGGCGTCCGCACTTTGATCCTCGCAGCTCCACAGCTCAATAGTGTCAGGCGTGACGAACCAAAGAGCGCTCTTGGAATATGATGTACCGTAGAAGCCGTCTACAGATTCCTTCCGGAACTTATCTTTTGCAAAAGGCTCATATCCCATTGCCGCTCCAAGATTATTGTAGCACTCGTATGCGCCCGCAGAAGTCCAGTGATGGTCTGTACGGTAATAAAGCTGAGATAAAGCCGATTTTTCTTTGAAAAGCTCAACGGAATCCACATAATTCACCTTGCTGCCAAGTTCCTTTGCAAAACCGGCAATAAGTTCGTCATCCCTGTATTCCTCATGATTCCAGGGAAGTCTGCTGCTGTATATGAAGCCCGATGAAGGCAGCACGGTCATATATACGGGAATGTCGATATCCTCAGCAAATTCCTTGATGTAGCCTGCGTTCTTGGTAAGATTTTCAGTCGCCTGGGCAGGCTTCGGGAAAAGATAGTAATCAGTGCCGAGATAGATGCCCTTTGAGCCGTTCCTGCCGCTGAAAAGCTCGTAGTCCGCATTGAGACCGACAAAGAAATTACGCGCAGGCATATGATCGGAAAGGTAGGTGTCAAGCTCCTTCTGAAAGCTGCCGCTGAAAAGCGTTTCAAAGTTCAATTCGGGAAAATCGGCAAGAACACGCTTTTCCTGAGGAGAATAGTGCTCCTTTGGAATAACTATCCAAAGTATCATAAAAACAAAGATAAAGCCGCAGAAGATAAATGTCGGCAAATATTTTAATAAACTTTTTATTTTCATATTTACCTCCATTATCAGAACTTAAAGTAAAGGAACGGATTGTAGGCGCTGCTTGCAAGAGCCGAAACGCACAGCAGGAGCGCAAGGATACAGCCCGCATTATCCAGTACGCAAAGCACAGGCTTTGACTTTATCTTGTGGTAGATAAACGTAAACAGCGGTGTGGAAATAAGCGCCGCAGCCACCAGCAGAGGAATATAGGAAATGACAGTAGACACGATGCTTCCTCTCATCACAAAGCCGCTGCTGCCGAACATTCTGCCGAGAAATTCAAACATTTCAGCCATATCCTCAAAGTAGAACAGCACCCAGCCCAGTACAATGAGCAGCAGTGAATAGATGTGTCCCACAAAGGCAGGCACTTTTTTCAGCAGCTTGAGCATGAACGTCTTTTCAATGATAAGTATGATGCCGAAATAAACACCCCAGAGAATGAAGTTCCAGCTTGCGCCATGCCAGAGTCCTGTCAGGAACCATACAACGCTCATGTTGATGATCTGTCTGCCCAGTCCCTTGCGGTTGCCGCCCAGCGGGATATACACATACTCGCGGAACCATGAGCCAAGAGAGATGTGCCATCTTCTCCAGAATTCGGTTATGCTTTTTGAGATGTAGGGATAATCAAAATTCTTCATAAACTCGAAGCCGAACATCTTGCCAAGACCAATAGCCATGTCCGAATAGCCGCTGAAATCAAAGTATATCTGGAAGGTATAGGCGATTATGCCTACCCATGCGCCGACAGCTCCGGCAGACTCTCCGCTTCTTCTCACACTGTCCCAGAGCACGCCCATCTGATTTGCAAGCAGCACCTTCTTTGAAAGACCCACAAGGAAGACCTTTACGCCGTCAGTGAACTGCTGAAGGCTCTCACGGCGGTTGACAAGCTGCTCGGCAACATCGGCATAACGCACGATAGGACCTGCTATAAGCTGCGGAAAAAGTGAAACATAAGTACCAAAAGCTATTATATTCTTCTGCACCTTGACGGTGTTCCTGTATACGTCAATGGTATAGGACATCGTCTGGAATGTGTAGAAGGAAATGCCTATGGGCAGAGATACCTGAATTATCGGTATATTCAGGAACGGCATCACGAAATTGAGCGTTTCTCCGATAAATCCTACATACTTGAAGAAGCCTAAAAGTCCCAGATTGAGTATGATGGATATGACGAAGATAGTTCGCGCAAGGGCTTTTTTCTCCCGATTGATGCCGATAAGTATTGCCGAAAAGTAGTTTATGAGGATAGACACCAGCATAAGCAGCACCAGCATCGGTTCTCCCCATGAATAGAATACAAGGTCAACTATCAACAAGGTCAGGTTTCTGAACCTGCGCGGCGTAATATAGTAAAGCGCCAGCGTTACGGGCAGGAACATGAACAGAAATATAAAGCTTGAAAAGACCAAGCCAAAGCACCACCGATCTCAGATTATTTGAGGTAATCGTTGAAAATTGTCTTGATCTGATCTGCACTGCCTGAGATCACAAGTGAAACATAATTTCCGTTAACGTCTACCGTTGCCTTCTCGATGATAGCAGCCTGTTCGGGAGTATAGTTCTTTATTACGTTGTAAACAGCCTCCCAGTTTGCCTGAAGAGCAGCGCGGATAGGCTCAACATCATCGGCTGTCTTTGCCTTGATGTAGATGAGCTGATCCTGTGTAACGCCGTCAATGCAGTAAAGACCTGCAAATTCCTCCATCTGGCTCTCTTCAAGACCAAATGTTCTCTTTATCCTCTTTGCGGTGTAGTCGTTTGTTTCTGCCGGGAAGGTGACCTGAGCCTTTACCTTCTCAAGAGCTTCTGTCAGATTGCCGGCTGTAGCTTCCTTGGACTCTTCCGTTTTACTTGTTTCGGAAGCATCTGTCGAAGCGACGGACGCTGTTGATTCTGTTGAAGCAGCGCTCGATGAGCCTTTGTCAGAGCCCTCGCCGCAAGCGCAGAGCGCTAAGCAGAGAGCCGCTGTTGTAAGAGCCGCAAAAATTACCTTTAATGTTTTTTTCATGTTGGTTTCTTCCTTTCTTTTTTCCCGCAGCCGCTGGGCTGCCGTTTGATTTTTCTATGTTGAAGCAATATCAGGATTTCCCTGTTTGCTCAGGCAACATGGTTTTTCAGATAATCCACCCATACTGCGCAGCCTGTATCGGAGAAATGCAGTCCCATCGCTGTGGGATCACCGCAGTATTCGTAAACAAGATTGCCGTAGCCGTCATCAACTGCGGACGCAACGTCAAGATAGATATAGCCTCTCTCCTGACAGATCGGCTGGATAGCTGCATTGAACTCAGCTATCGTGGTGTTGTTGAGATCCCTTAGCTGTGAATCTACCAGCATGGGAGTTACCGACTGTACATAAATTACCGCATTCGGGCACTTATCGGCAATACGCTGTGTGATGACCTTCATGCCCTCGACTGCGCCGTCAACGCCGTACAGACCGATATCATTCATGCCGAGCATGATGAATATCTTTGCGGGATCAATATAGGCAGCGCCCTCATCGACAGTGAATTTCTGACCGTTGTAATAGGGATGCACATTATCCTCACGGTAAAGATCCCACTGGGCATTGTTGTAGCCCAGACTGCCGGCGCAAAGGAAATCCGCATCTCCAAGGGAACCGTAATCGGCATAGTATGAAAGCTTGAGCGTCACGCTGTCACCGATGAAAAGCGCATCGTCAAACCAGCTTGAATCAACAGGTGTGCCTGTGGGCGTTACTGAAGGACGCGGCTTCGGCTCATCACGGCTGCTTTCCTCCTGTGAAGGTTCTTCGCTGCTCTCCTCCACGCTTTCCTCAGAGCTTTCTTCAGAGCTTTCTTCGGAGCTTTCGTCTTCGGTTCCCTCAGAGTTTTCATCTTCTGAGGATTCCTCGGATACCTCCTCGCTTTCAACAACTGAGGATCCGTCTTCGGAAGCTTTGCTTTCATCGCCGGATACATCTGAATCCTGTTCTGAAACAGCGGATGATCCCTCAGCAGAGCTTTCCTTCTTGGAAGCTTCCTTTGAAGACTCCGCTTTTGAAGCATCGGAAACATCCTTTATGGGTACAGCTGCGCTTTCGGCGGATTCAACAGAATTTTCAGATAAAACGGAGCTGTCCTCTTTGACTGTATCTTTTTTTGAGCAGGCGCAAAGCGAAAAGGCAAGCGCTGCTGTAAGAATTGCTGCAAATACTTTTTTCATGCTGCTTTCCCTCACTGGACATTAGCCTTCAGATAGTCTGCCCAGACCTTGCAGCCCTCATCCGTGAAGTGGAGACCCATGCCGTTAGGATTATCGTCTGTCGGAGGATCGCCGCAGTATTCATAGATAAGGTCGCCGTTTTCGTCTGAAACGGCAGAATATACATCAAGATACTTATAGCCCTTTTCAGCGCAGACTTCTTTGAGCTTTTCGTCAAATGCTCTTATGTTCACGTTGTTCAGGTCACCGAGAGATGAATTGCTTACCATAGGCGTTACAGACTCAATATATATAACGGAATCCGGGCATTTTTCGGCAAGCTTTGAAATGACCTCCTTCATGGCGTCTATACTGTCGTCAACGCCGTAAAGACCGATGTCGTTCATTCCCATCATTACAAATATCTTCTTGGGCTGCAGACGCTCAACACCGTCAAAAATAGTTACCTTTTCGCCGTCAAGGACCGGATGCACATTGTCCTCACGGTCTATATCCCAAAGGGAATTGTTGTAGCCAAGGCTGCCGGCGCAAAGGAATGTAGTTTCTCCCAGATCACCGCCGTCCGCATAATACGAAAGCTTGAGAGTAACGCTGTCACCGATGAATACAGCATCATTGAACCAGCTTGCGTCAACGGGAGTTCCTGCCGGCTGAGATTCAATGGAGCTTTCGGAAGATGATACAGTGCTTTCTTCCTCGCTGCTCTCCTCGCTGCTCTCCTCCTGTGAAGAAGCTTTTTCCGAGGTTTCGGACACTGCTGAGGCAGGTACACTTGAAGCCGCTTTATCCGCAGGCTTTGACGAACAGCCGCCTGCAAAAGCCGCCGCAAGGATCACAGCGGACAGCAATATTGCCTTATATTTCATTTCAGTACCTCCGTTTTGTTTAATTATATTTATGCGCAGGGATATCGACGATCCTCGGCATAATCAGACAACTATATATTTTACCGCCTTGATAGTCCGTTGTCAACCGGATTTATAAGACAAGATCAAATTTTTTCGATTTTTTTCAAAATCGGATAATTCAGTTAAGTCTTTGCCTGCTTTTATTCAATAACTGATGTAAGAGCAGAACATTTCTTTGAACTCTGATCCATTCAGACGATCAAAGTGCAGTCTCCGAAGCTGAAAAATCTGTATTTTTCCTTTACTGCGGTTTTATAGGCATTCATAATATTGTCAAAGCCCGCAAAGGCTGATACAAGCATTATCAGGGTGCTTTCCGGAAGATGGAAGTTTGTTATCAGACCGTCTATCACCTCAAATTTAAAGCCAGGATAGATAAAAATATCTGTCCAGCCCTCGCTTGCCCTTATGCAGCCTTCCTTTTTGGCGACCGTTTCAAGAGTCCGGCAGCTTGTAGTTCCTACCGAAATGATCCTGCCGCCGTTTTTCTTTGTTTCATTTATAAGACTCGCTGTTTGTTCGCTTATTTCGTAGTGCTCGGAGTGCATTTTGTGTTTTGTCACATCATCGACCTTGACAGGGCGGAAGGTCCCAAGACCCACATGAAGCGTCACAAAGCCTATTTTAACGCCCTTTTCCTCAGCCTTTTCAAGCAGTTCCTTTGTGAAGTGCAGTCCGGCAGTAGGCGCTGCTGCTGAACCTCTTTCACGGCTGTATACGGTCTGATAGCGCTCCTGATCCTCTAACTTTTCGTGAATGTACGGCGGCAGCGGCATCTGACCAAGCTTGTCAAGGGCTTCGTAGAAGCTGCCGTCACACTGAAAGTCAACGATCCGGTTGCCGTCCTCGGTCACATCGGCTACTGTACACGTCATAATGCCGTCACCGAAGATAAACTCGGCGCCCGGCTTGGCTTTTCTTCCCGGCTTTGTAAGAGTTTCCCATCTGCTGCCGCTGATGTTCTTCAGAAGAAGGAACTCTACCTTTGCGCCTGTCCCCTTTTTGGAACCGAATATTCTCGCCGGAAGCACCCTCGAATCATTAAGTATCAGGCAGTCCCCTTCCCTCAGATGCTCAAGGATATTATAGAAATGCTCATGTGAAAGCTCCCCCGTTTTCCTGTCGATAACCAGAAGTCTTGAGCTGTCCCTCGGTTCGGCGGGTTTCTGAGCAATAAGCTCTTCCGGAAGGTCATAATAAAAATCACTTGTTTTCATCGGAATTTTCCTTTCTCACGATCTTCACTTACTTTTTACATAACAATAACCATTATACACAAATGCGGCAAAAAAGCAAGCAAGACAGCAAATATTCCACATAAAACAATTTTGCGCTGCAAGCTGCACCGGGGAAACCTTTCCTGAAAAACTTGTGCTTTGTGAACAAAATGCCGCATGGTTTAATGGGGGTTCTTCTCGGATGGTTCGCTTTTTTTAGTTCATCGTTTTTTTGTTACCGAACGGCTTATTCTTTTATAGACCGGTCTCATGGTCAAGCCCTGAATGATCGTAGTAAAAAATACAATAGCATAGGTGCTGCCAAGAACTATGTAATAGGTCTGCTCGGGCAGCATGGGTCTTGTGCTGATCGCAAGGGCAACAGATAGCCCGCCCCTGAGACCGCACCAGGTAAGAAGCCTGACAAAATTGAACCGGTCATAGCCGTCCGGAAGCCTGCCCATAAGCAGTGTGGATACTGACAGACTGCCCGCTCTTGCGATAAGGTTTGCCGCTATGGCTATAAGTGACAGTATAACTACATGCTCCATCTGCAGAATATGTACGAATGTCAGACCAAGCATTACATACAGAACGGAGTTGAGCAGAACATCAAGCGTTTCCCAGAACGAATCGAATGCCTGTGTCTTTTCGGAAGGATCGTTCTTTGAAAAATGCGAGCGCAGCGCAGAAAACAGTATACCGCAGATGACCGACGCTATTGCGCCCGAAAAACCAAAGGCTTCACAGATGCAGTATGAGAGTGAGACCGCAAACAGGCTGATGAAAATGCCGAGCGTCCTGCTTTTTGAATAACGGAACATCAGGAAGCACAGGAGCGTCACTGAAACGCCTACCAATACGGCTCCGAGTATCTCCTTGAGTATTATGAGAACAAAGCCGCCGGATGAGGTCGCCGAAGCAAGACCGCTGAAGCAGACAAACAGCGCAACTCCAACGCCGTCATTAAAAAGCGATTCACCCTCAATAAGGAAGGATATGTTCTTCGGAAGGTTGAATTTGCTGAGAATACCGGTCGCAGCTATCGGGTCGGTGGGAGCCGCTATGCTGCCCAACATCAGACAGACAGGCAGTGAAAGCTCAAGACCGAGCATAAGTCCTGCGCCGTAGAACAGAATACCATAGAAGCAGGCTCCTAAAAATGTACAGACAAAGGCAAGCACTGTTATCTGCCGCGCGTGCGTCTTGAAATCAGAGAGCTTCATATGGCATGAGCCGGCAAAGAGCATGAAGCACAGCACGCCCTTCATCAGAAAGCTTTCAATATTGAATATCTGCATCTGCCTGAGAATGTCGGCAATACCCGTACCGTTAAGAACAGCAGTTCCTGTCAGCAGGAGTATTCCTATTATGACGGAAAAAAGCATAAGTGAGATCTCGTAGGTCAGCTTGGTGAGCTTCTCGTTAAGAAATCCCAGCACACAGATCAATCCGATGATCACTACAAAATAATACTGACTCATAATCAACCCTGCCTTAACATTATTTCAGAATAAAAAGTCCTGCTGTCAAAACGGAAATTACAGTAACCGTTGTTTTTGCTGACGATCGCCTTCACCGATTCAAGACCGATGCCATGCCCGCCCTTTTTAGTGGACGCAAACACGTTGTTCTTTTTCTTTATAGCTCCGGAATACGGATTTGAAATTGCTATGTAAAGGTCGCCGTTAGCTTTTGTGTCGGCTGCAAAGAGTATCCTTGCGGTTTCGTCATTTGCTTCCCTTGCGGCTGCAAGAGCATTATCAAGAATATTGCCGACAACTGAACATAATTCGTAATCGGAAATGACTACATTCTGAGAAACATTCAGCTTTGCGGTGAAGCGTATGCCCGCATCTCTGGCTTCAGCGGCGTAATATGCCGTTATCGCATTCAACGCCGGATGGTCGCAGTAGTGCAAGGGCGCAGTGTTGGCGTCTATGTCTGCGCCGTAATCGTTGAGAAGCTTCTGAAGCTCCTTGATATTGCCCTCTGCGGCAAGCTTTTGGGCGGTTTTTGCCATATATACAAAGTCGTGCCTTAGCTTTGAGGTGCTGTCCATGTATTTTTTGAGGTTTTCATACTGCGCAGCCTGAAAGCCCAGTATTTGCAGATCCTGCTCCGCCTTGGTCTTATTGGTGATTGCGCGGGCTATGTTGTACTGCATGACAAGGAAAATGACAAAAAATACGACAAGAATAAACTCTTCCCAGATATAAAGTTCAAAAATACGCCCGACATGGACATTGCTGTAATCGGAAGGTATCATCATAAAATTTGCGGCTGTAATGATGAGCGGGACTATCCAGACGAATCTCCAGATAGAGTCGATGTTTTCATTGTCAAACAGCCAGCGCAGCTTTTTGAGAAAAATCAGTTCGGCAGTCAAAAACGGCAGCGATATCAGCCATTTTACCGAAACTGAAACAATGGTATCCGACGGCTGATCTGTCATGGCGTTTACAAAATGTGTTGCCAGACCGCCGAATGAGAATACAGCAACAGCGGTGATAAACAGATACAGCAGCTTTGAGCGTTTAACGTCAAAAAGCATCATGTAGGCTGCAAACAGCGGTATCAGAAGACAGCCCAGAGGGATATTGGGGTCAATTCCGGTAAAGCCTGCGATCAGCGCCATAGGTATGGCTGTCAGTATCATCACTGCCGCAGCGATAATGATAAGCCGCCTTTTGCCGATCCTGCTGTGCTCCAGTACAGGCAGTATACACAAAAATGCCGCCGGAAGGTCTATGATATAATCCGCAAAGCATAACAGAAATTTTGAAAGATCCATGTTCAGCCTCCCTCCTCTAACAGCTTGTTGAATTGTCTGCTGAGAAATGCCTTTTCGATCTCTTTTATTTTGCGTCGGCTGGCAGAAAGACGTTCGCCGTTTATCATCACGCAGTCAAGTCCGCTGATATGAGACGTATTGTCAAAATTTATTGCGGCGCCCCGGTTGACTACCCAAAAGCACGAATAGCGCAGAAGCTGTTCGCTCAGTTCGGAAAACGGTATGCGTATCCTCCGTGTGCCGTGTTTGGTGTGTATCTCGCAGTAATTGGAATCGGAATAGACATAGAGTATATCGTTCAGCAGGAATTTTTTTTTGCCGATCTCGACAGTCCGC
>CADBPE010000095.1 GCA_902796475.1 uncultured Ruminococcus sp. | reverse complement strand
TGCCGGCGGGAGAGAACTTTCCGCCTGTGAAGGCTCGTTCGATACTGCCGACTGTACAGGTACATTGCCGCCTATACGCCAGCCTGTGGCTGCGGATATGATTATGATCGTGAGCAAAACAACATTCAGAATACCAAGTATGATTACAATTATTTTCTTTGCCATAGTTTGTCATTCCTTTCGCAGTGACAGTATAGGATCAACGGTCGGTAAATTTTTTGGTCATTGTCAGTATGGCATTATTATACACATTTTTATGCCTTTAGTCAATAAAAAGAGGCAGTATGAAGCCGCAGGCAATAGTAACAGTATTGCCGCCTGACTTATGTGCATTGTTCTGATTTTTGTTCCGTTTTGTAGAATATTCCCGCGTTTGATTGCTTTTATACAGCCGATGAAATATATTAATAATAAAGGATAATGATAAAAAAATATCGGAAAACTAAAAGAGGGAGGAAATATTATGAGCCGGAAGCTAAAAAACAAAATAATGAAATTTATAACGCTTTCTCTTGCTGCGGCTGTGCTTTTCGGAGTGTCTGCGGCAGTCTTGCCGTCGGCTGCGGAAATGGGAACTCTGACAGTAAATGCTGCCGGAACGGTTTCGGTCAATGCTTCAAGCGTGACTATCTACGCAATGGACGACTGGGCTGAACAGTATATTTCGATACCCCAGGCGTATCCTGCAAAGTATCAGCTCAGGGTTACCGGAGCAGGCTCTGTTACCTATCAGAGCAGCGGAAAAAGCATAAAAGTATCTTCAAGCGGACTTATCGAGCCAGATTATCAGACTTACTACTGGTACAATATCGGCGGATACAGCTACGGCTTTTCCAGCCCCGACCCCAACAGGACGCCGGATAAAATATCAAAATGCGCCGAATACGGCAAGGGTACCGTTACTGTCAAGGCTGACGGTCAGACATTTACTGTCAATGTAGAACTGAAGGATTATGTTGATACCTACGTCAACAAGGTGACTGACGATTATCTGAAAGCGAACATCACTTCTGCAATTAGCACCCGTGACAAGCTTGTAAAGATAGCGGAATTTATTGCGGCAAGGGATTATGACCCGTCATACTGCTCGGCGGAGGGGCTTGTGGTGGCCGGCGGCGGCGACTGCTGGGCATCGACCGAAACGGCTATACTCATGGCAAAGAAGCTTGGTCTGCGGGCATGGGTAAGGAACGGCAATAAGGATTTTCTTGCCGGCAGCGGACACAAAAACGCAGTAATAACCGACGGCAAGGAAATATTTGTTCTTGAAGCCGGGTATACGGGCAAGGCTCCGAGGGCTTACGATGTTACAAAGCGCTCAACGTATTTCAGCACCAGAACCGTTGACGGCGGTGTGGAGATCTATCAGTATGACGGCGAGAGCGTACCGGCAGTGCTGAATATTCCCGCAAGCATTGACGGCAGGCCGGTGGTGAGTATCGCAAGGGACTTTATTACCAACAACAGCACTCTCAAAGAGGCCGTTCTTCCGGATACGCTTGAATATATCGGCGTCAACGCCTTTTACGGCTGTACTGCTCTTGAAAAGATAAACATTCCCGCATCTGTCAAAAAAATCGACGAACGCGCTTTCGGCGGCTGCAGCAGCATAAAGACCGTTATTACAGGTACCGGATACAGATACACCGGCAAGGCTATATACAAGGGAACAACGCTTGTATCGTGTCCGAACGGCGTTGATGTGAGCGTTGTAAGCGGTACTAAGGAAATAGCTGCGGGAGCGTTTTCCTACAACGAACAGCTTAACTCTGTGGAGCTTCCGTCTACAATAGAAACAATAGGCGAGGGCGCCTTTGCTCAGTGCCGGAATCTGAAAAGCCTGAACATCGGCAGCACCCGCATAAAGAGTATACCTTCATACGCTTTTGCATACAACAGCGTTTCCTGCTGCGTGATACCCGATACCGTTACCGAGATAAAACCGAATGCGTTTGCTCCTTACACCAAGGGCAGCGAGATGATGCTGGTAGCCAAGGCGGGCAGCGCTGCCGAAACTTACGCAAAGAATAACGGTCATGCTTTCCTTGACTCCGCCAAGGCAGTGAAGAATACTTCAAAGCTTGGCAGCACCGCAGCAGCGGCTGGCGATACCATAAAGGTCACCGTATCTTACACCGGAGGCAAGGCGCCGTATAAGCTTGAGGTCTACAAAAAGCATCAGTCTGATACTTCATTCTCAGGGAACCTGATCTCCGGCACAGCGTCAGCGGCTTCCTTCAAGGCTGAAAAAGCAGGATATTATACCGTAAAAACAGTTGTTACAGACGGCTATGGTATTCGTCAGGAGAAGCTGCTCAGCATAAACGTAAAAAGTACGCTTGCAAACACATCTTCTCTTTCGGCAAGCAGGATAAACCTCGGAAAGTCGGTAACGGTGAGTGCAAAGGCTTCCGGAGGGTCAGGCGGCTATACATACGCGCTCGATCAAAAGACGGCTTCCGGTACATGGAGCAGGATAGTTCCTTTTGGCTCCTCCGGCAGTATGACATACAAGCCGACATCAACAGGAACGATGGAGCTGCGCACAGTGGTCAAGGATTCCTCGGGCGCTCTTGCTTACTCTTATCTTACTCTTACAGTCGATCCGAAAAGTCTTGCAAACTGTTCGGTCATTTCGGCAGGCAAAACGTTTGTAAAGCGTTCCGTAACAGTTACCGGCAAGGCGGACGGCGGCTCAGGCTCCTACCGTTATGCTCTTGACTATAAGCTTTCCGGTCAGAGCGCATGGACGAATGTGCGCGGTTTCAGCACCTCGTCCGCAATGACCTTCACGCCGCAGAAGGCCGGAGAATATACCTTGCGTGTGACGGTTAAGGACGCTGCAAACCGTCTTTCATACAAGAGCTTTGCTTTGTCCGTAAAGAATGCTCTTAATTCAAAGCTGCGTTTCAGCACGTCTGCGGTGATTCAGGGACAGACGATCTCCGTTAAAATGTCCGCCACAGCCGGTTTCGGCGGCTACGAATACAAGCTTACATATCTTGCGCCGAACGCTTCATCATGGCGCACTCTTTCGGCATACTCAAAGACCGATACAGTCAGCTTTACTCCTGCGGCTTACGGTAAGTTCCGTTTCCGTTACACGGTGCGTGACAGCGCAGGCTTTACTTTCACAAGGGAATACGAGCTTGAGGTTCAGCCCAGACCCCTTGAAAACAGATCAAAGCTGACGTCAAACGAGGTCACGCTTGGTTCATACGCTTATGTGCAGTGCAGCGCAGCAGGCAGCTATACTCCGTTCCGTTATACGATGCAGGTCAAGGCGCCGGGCAGCAGCACCTATCGCACCTGTTACAGTGACACAACGACTAAAAAGCTTTCCTTCAAGCCTGACAAGCGAGGCACATGGTATGTGCGCATAACCGTTAAGGACAGCAAAGGCGCATCCGTTGCAAAAACTCTTACGCTGACCGTAAAATAGTATTATCCGGACAAATTATTATAACGTACAAAACCATCGGGTGCGAAAAATGCTGCATCCGATGGTTTTTTATGTTTAAAAGCGCGGTTTATTCAATAGTCAGTATTTCGTTGAATCCGGTGACTTCAAATATCTCGGCAATGGTCCGGTTGATATTGCGCACCTTCATCTTTCCCTGACGGTTCATTGTTTTCTGCGATGAAAGCAGCACTCTCAGACCGGCTGAGGAAATATATTCGAGGTCTTTGAATTCAAACACAAGCTCGGTCGTGCCGTCAACAGAGCTTTTTACTGCACGTTCAAACTCCGGTGCGGTATTTGTATCTAAGCGTCCCGATATAATAAACGTAACCTTGCTGCCGTTTACCTTTTTTTCTATGTTCATTTTTTGTTTCTCCTTTCGGCTCCAATGACGGAAAGTCTTATGTAGATATTGTACCCTATTCTGTCGGTGATTTCAAGCACAGATAAATAATCCGGGTGCGGACACAGGGTTTTTGAACGAGTTAAAAATGTATGAACATAAAATTAAAAGTTTCGCTCAAGCCTTTTCAAAGGCTTGCAGGGTCAAGGGA
>CADBPE010000094.1 GCA_902796475.1 uncultured Ruminococcus sp. | reverse complement strand
CAAGAGGGTAAAGAATCAGGCGAGGAAAACGGCTGGATGACTGCCGAAGAGGTCAGAGATTATTTTACTTTCAGGCAGAAATAGTCGTCTGCATAATTCTGTACGCTTCGGCGAGGCGCTCCGATTGGCAACGGATAAGCTCGACTGTAAAAATTTCTATTCTTTTAATCCGGAATTCGACAGGAAAAAGAAAAAATAATTCTTTCAGATCATCAAAAGGCGGTTCGGTCATGTATTTGTCCGGAACCGCTTTTTGTATGCTGTTATCGTTCGGAAGACGCATCTTACGCGCTGTGGGCTTCTTTTTATCATGCAAAAAACGGCTTGTTATTGCTGCTGCGATAGTGTATAATAATGGCAGATGATGACACTTTAATATCTATTCAAGCGCAGGAGGGATAGACATGAGATCAAAAATAACAGCCGCGCTGCTTTCTGCTATGATACTGGGCTCTATGACACTCTTTCCGGGATGTACGCCGGAGTCGCCGCCGCTTAAGCCTTTGCTGTCTTCGGATGAACAGTCGGAAGGTCAGACCTCGGATCAGCCGTCCGATAAAGAATCGTCTGACGGCAAAGAGCCGCATACCGCTTCGACAGTTTCCGGTCAGCCGTCTGCTGACAGCTCTCAGGAACAGCCTTCGGAAACGCAGGATCCCTCGGACGGATCGTCTGACGATGATACTTCAGTGTCCAGCGGCTTGTCTGACGAGAGTACAGATCAGGAGTCTTCTGATGAGAGCGGGACAGATGATGAAAGCATGATCGGCAAGCATATCTGGGGCGCAGATAAGGGCGAGCTTTTAGAAGCTGCTTTCAGATACGAACGCTATGTTGCTACCGGCTACTACAAATCTGACGATGCTGAGATGATGAAAAGGCTTGCAGTGGCATTGAATAACATAACCGTTGTTTCCGAAACTACACAGAGCGTGATAGACGACACTGCCATTCTTATTCTTAACACCGACAGAAAGAATTATATGTTTGAATTTGAACATGGAATGTTGGTCTATGACGGAAAGAACTACATTTTACAGGGCTATGAAAGACTTCAAAAGGTAATGGACGACATAGAAGCAGAGTATCCCGAATGGAAAAATAAGTATGACGAATGGATACACAGAATGGACGAAGCGCAGCTCAGAATAACCGAAATGACACTCGGCAAAAGCTACAAGAACGCTGATCTTGAGAAACGCAGGGAGATAGCGCTCAGGACGCTTGGGGCGCTTGAAAAGAGCGGATATATCAAAGCGGGAAGTATCGATGCTTCCGGTGACACGATAACCTTTACATACGACTGCGGCGACAGTGAGGTACAGGGCGCAATAATGCTCAGAGAATTTGACCCGATGATGAACTGAACGCTGGTATAAGTTCAGCCGGACTGCGCTTTTCAGGTTATTGATAAAAATATGCCGGGTACGGGAAAACAGAGCCGCCGGCATATTTTATGTATGGAAAAACGGTTCTGCAATAAGCCGGGGAATGCATATTTTTTAGACATCAGGGGAGTGTAATTATGAGATTCAAAGGAATAAAAAAAGTCCACAGCGGCGGATATATAACGAGATATGACCTTTTTTATGAAACTGCGGGCGGCAGAGAAAAAAGATACGAAATGATAAGCCGTGACAGCGGCATTGACAGCTTTGAGCGCTTGCGCACAGACAAGGCAGATGCTGTTGTAATGATAATCCGCAATGCAAAAGGGGACAAAATCCTGCTTAACCGTGAATACCGTATGGCGACAGGGGAGTGGGTATATAATTTTCCTGCGGGTCTTATTGACAGCGGAGAGAGCACAGAGCAGGCGGCAGGTCGTGAGCTGCGCGAGGAGACCGGTCTGAAGTTAGTGAGCATTGAAAAGGTATGGAAGGAATGTTTTTCTGCGGTCGGGTTCTCAAACGAAAAGACGATCGTAATTGAAGGTATTGCCGAAGGCGAGATACAGCCAAGTGACAGCGATGCAGAGGAGATAGAAGCGGCGTGGTTTACGAAAGCCGAGGTACGTTCTCTTCTGGACACGGAATATTTTGCGGCAAGAACGCAGACGTACTGTATGTTATGGTCTGACGAAACATGAAACGCTGATCGGAAACTTGATCGCCAGCTCAAAAACCATGGTCAACTGTCCGTTGAAGACTTGACATACAAACAATGACTTGGTATAATTTTATATTGGATAATACTTAATATTTTGACTTATTGCGCGCGCATTTCTGCGTTTTAAATGCCCCGCTCAGGGAGAATAGGATGAGTTCGGATGGATAAACGCAAGGTTATTTATTATAGAGATGAACTTAATGATGAGTTCTCTACGGCTCAGATCACGCCCCGTATAATAGATGAAAACTATGTGTATATACATGATTCCCTGTTTAAAAAATTTACCCACTTTTTCTGGTACAGGATAGTCGCTACTCCGATAGCATGGCTCTATGTAAAGCTTGTCTTTCACCAGAAAACAGTCGGGGGCAAGGCTTTTAAAAAATGTAAAAAACAGGGTTACTTTATGTATGGGAACCATACTCAGGTGGTCGGTGATCCATTTATCCCTAATATGATAAATTTTCCCAGAAATAATTATGTCATAGTTCACCCGAATAATATCTCTATGCCGCTGCTCGGAAAGGTCACGCCCTCGCTCGGCGCTCTTCCTCTGCCGGACGACAAGGCGGCCTATAAAAATTTCCTTGCCGCTATCGATACTCATATAGAGCGGAAGCATACGGTCGTGGTATATCCGGAAGCGCATATATGGCCTTATTATACCAAAATAAGACCCTTTCCGGATACATCGTTCGCCTATCCCGCAAAGCTGAATGCGCCTGTTTACTGCTTTACAAATACATATCACAAGCGCAGACACGGCAAGGAGCCTAAGATCATAACCTATGTTGACGGTCCGTTTTATCCGGATCCGGAACTGCCTGTCCGCGCAAGACGCAAGGATCTCAGAGACCGTGTGTATGATGCCATGTGCAAACGAGCCGAATGCTCTGACCATGAGCAGATAAGGTATATAAAAGTGGAGGACTGAAATGATCGATATTCTCTTTTGTGGCAATGTCGGCGTATTTGACGGTGTGCTGACGTGTACGCTCTCCGTTCTCAGGCGCACCAAGTCACAGGAACCGCTGACGCTTCATGTTTTTACCATGGACGTTTCTCATCTCGACCCGAAGTATACTCCTGTCACCGATGAGCAGATCGGCTTTCTGCAGGAGGTGCTTCAAAGCTATAACAAGCAGAGCCGAGTCATAAAATATGATGTTACGGATTATTATATGCAGTATTTTTCCGGCTGCCCGAACGAGGGCGCCTACTGTTCTCCGTTTACGCTGATAAGGCTGTTTGCCGATCTTGTGGACGGTATTCCCGACAAGCTGCTCTATCTTGATACGGATATCATGTTCAACAGGGATATCATGCTCTTGTGGAATATCGATATAAGCAGATATGAGTATGCCGCCGCAAACGATCACTACGGAAAATATCTCATTAACCCAAGATATATCAATGCGGGCGTTATACTGTTCAATATGAAGCGATGCCGTGAAACGGGTCTTTTTGATAAGGCAAGGGAGTGGATAAGGCGCAAAAAGCTTACCTTTGCGGATCAGAGCGCCATTATCCGATCCACTACGAAAAAGAAGCTTCTTCCGCAGCGCTATAACGACCAGAAGTTTCTGCACAGGCATACGATAGTGCGGCACTTCTCAAAAAGGCTTTTCTGGCTGCCATACCCGCATACGGACAACATAAAACAATATCACGTTGAAAAGGTACACAACGTTTTCAGATACCATCAGTTTGACGACATACTTGATGAATACCTGAGACTGAAGGAAGAATTCAATAAAAGGAGCCGAGATGTATGAACACTACGCCGATACCAATTTTTTACGCTTGTGATGATGCTTTCGTAAAGTTTACCATTGTGTCTCTGCAGTCTATGATCGTCAACGCATCACCGGATCACAAGTATCTCGTCCACATACTTCATACCGATATCAGCGATGAAATGAAAAACAAGGTGTATAAGTTAGCCAACGACAACTTTGAGATACGCTTTGTGGACGTTACCGATTATCTCAGGTCTATCTCGGAAAAGCTGCCGCTCAGGGACTATTACTCCAAGACGACTTATTACCGTCTTTTCATTGCCGAGATGTTCACCGACTACACCAAGGCTATCTATATCGACAGCGATACTATCGTTCAGGGAGATATCAGCAAGCTTTACAAAATAGACATCAAGGATGCTTATGTGGGTGCCTGCCATGAGCAGGCAATGATACAGTCTGACGAGTTCGGCACATACGTTGAAAAGGTAATAGGTATCCCGCGCTACAATTTCTTCAATGCCGGTCTTATGGTCATCAACTGTGAGCAGTTCCGTCTGCATTTCGTGCTGGATAAGTTTGTGGACTATCTGCATTACTATACTTTTGTGGTAACTCAGGACGAGGATTATCTTAACCTTATATGCAAGGATCATGTTTACTGGATAGACCAGCGCTGGAACACCGAGGTTTTCGGGGAGATACCTTATCCCATAGAGCAGGCGAATATGATACACTACATAATGACAAGCAAGCCCTGGCACTATGAGAATTGCCGCTTCGGAGACATTTTCTGGCGCTATGCGAAGCAGACCGAGGTTTATGATGAGATGAGGAGCATTCTTGAATCCTATACCGATGAGCAAAAGGAAAGAGATGCAAGATCGCAGGTGGCTCTTTCGGAGCTTGCCGTGAAGGAGATAAACCGTGAGGATAACTTTATGAACCGAATGAACCGTGACAAGCGCGCCAAAGACAGAGTTGAGGTGCTGCATAAAATCGAACAGTTCGAGCGTGAAGGACGTTTCGATGAGGACGTTGAGATAGATCCGCCGGGAAGAGTCCTTCTGCCCGAGGACATAGACTACATTCAGAAGAGCTTTACCGACAAGCTCAAGACAAAGATCGCCTTTATGATCGCCCATAAGTTTGTAAACAATCTTATCAAAGACAAGAAGTTTATTATCAAGGAAATGATCGGTCTTGAAAATTTCCATAAGCTTGACAGCGGCGCCGTGATAACCTGCAACCACTTCAACGCTTTTGACAGCTTTGCGATCCAGCTTGCATACGAAGCCGCCGATCAGCCAAAGCGCTCCTTCTGGAGAGTTATCCGTGAGGGCAACTATACGTCGTTCCCCGGCTTTTACGGATTTTTGATGCGTCACTGCAATACTCTGCCGCTATCGTCCAACCGTGACACCATGAAGAAATTCATGAGCGGAGTAAACGAGCTTATAAGCACAGGAAACTTTGTGCTGTTTTATCCTGAGCAGAGCATGTGGTGGAACTACCGCAAGCCCAAGCCGTTAAAGAGCGGCGCTTACAGCTTTGCTGTCAAGAACAATGCGCCTGTACTGCCCTGTTTCATAACGATGAAGGATTCCGATGTAATGGGCGAGGACGGTTTTTATGTACAGGAGTACACCATACACATACCTGAGCCGATCTATCCTGACACAAGCCTGCCGCACCGCAAGAGAATAGACGACATGATGAACAGGAACTATGAGGTATGGAAAGAGATCTACGAAAAAGAGTACCACATTGCTCTGACATACACAACTGAAACAAAAGAGTAAAACACATATCAAAAAAGCGCCGGGCGCAGAGAAAAAACATCGGGCAAGGATCAATTTCCTTACCCGATGTTTTGTGTTGTGCAGTATTATAAGATGCTCTTATTTTTTTCTGGAATACTTGGCCTTTGACTTTCCGGAGCTTTTTGCCGGAGCTGCTTCGGCTTCGGCTTTGGCTGTCTTTAACTTGCCGTTATTGTCGTTTCCGCAAACAAGCTTGATGATGAACAATACTACGATCATCAGGGCAAGAGATGCACCCAGCACAACAAAGACATTCTGTACTAATCCTGCCAACAGATAGCCGGCAGCCGATACGCCCGCAACTGTCAGAGCATAGGGGAGCTGTGTGGATACATGGTTTACATGGTCGCACTGCGCGCCCGTTGACGCCATTATCGTTGTATCGGAGATGGGTGAGCAATGGTCGCCGCATACGGCGCCCGCAAGACAAGCTGAAATACAGATTATTACCATTGAAGGAATGCCGTTTTCGGCGGCATTTACAAGCTGGTCGCCAAACACGCCGGTAACTATCGGGATAAGGATACCGAATGTGCCCCATGATGTGCCTGTTGCAAAGGAAAGTCCGAGAGCGACAACGAACAGGATAAGCGGCAGCAGTACCTGTATAGCAGTTGCGTTTTCAACAAGACCCTTTACAAATCCGCCTGCGCCAAGAGTGCTTGTAATGGATTTGAGCGTCCATGCGAAAACAAGAATGAGGATAGCGGGAACCATCTGCTTGAAGCCGCCCACGATAGATTCCATGCACTCGTTGAATTTGAGCACTCTGCGCAGAAGGTAATAAACGATAATTACCATAAGCGCTCCGATAGAGCCGAGCGACAGACCATAGGAAGCATCACAGTCGGCAAAAGCATCTATTACGCTCTTTCCGCTGAAAAGTCCGCCTGTATAAAGCATGCCGACTACGCAGAATCCGATAAGCAGCAGAACGGGCAGAATGAGGTCGATGACCTTGCCTCTTGAGGTAGAGGGCTTGTCGTCCTCAGCGTAAACGGTGCTTCTTGTGGTAAAGAGATCGCCGTTTATAGCGTTGATCTCGTGCTTTCTCATGGGACCGAAATCTACATTTGCTACCGCAACGAAGATAACCATTACCAGTGTGAGAAGCGCATACAGATTATACGGAATAGTTTCAATAAACAGCTGGATGCCGTTGACGTCCTTAACGGTGCCGCTTACCGCAGCAGCCCATGAAGAAATAGGAGCAATAATGCAGATAGGCGCGGCAGTGGAGTCGATAAGATAAGCAAGCTTTGAGCGGGATATCTGATGCTTGTCGGTGACGGGACGCATTACCGAACCGACCGTCAGACAGTTAAAGTAGTCGTCAACAAAAATGAGAGCGCCAAGAAGGAAGGTGCCAAGACTTGCGCCCCTGCGGGTCTTGATGCGCTTTGAAGCCCATTCGCCGTATGCGCGGCTGCCGCCTGCTTTGTTCATAAGCACCACGATGGCGCCGAGCACGACCAGGAACACAAGGATACCCACGTTGTAGGAATCTGCGACATTAGTGATTATTCCGTCATTTACAACGACCTGCATGAAGCCTTCAAAGCCGGTACCGAAGGCTATTGCAGCGATAATGCCGCCTGAAAGGATACCGATGAAGAGTGAGGAATAGACCTCTTTAGTAATGAGCGCCAGACCGATAGCGATTATCGGTGGGAGGAGTGACCACATCGAGCCTATTGCCGTTTCGCCGTCCATTGTCACAGCCGAAGTGATGGGTGTCTGGACAAAGCAGAATACGATATAAAGCAGTACGGCACAGATGAAGATCAGATTTTTAACCAGAGACTTTTTCATATCCGCTTTCACCTTTCATAATATTTTGAGGCAAAATACAATTTTTGCCAAAAGCATAGAACTATCATAGCACAAAAGGCAACAATATTCAACATTTTATTTTAATAATGTAGTATTTTTTTGGCACTTTTTTAGCATCGGGCGGCTCTCACGATGATATTGGGGTGATGATAAAGTCCGCAGGACGTTTTGAGGAATATTTAATGAATATTATACGAAGGATCATTTGTTCAATGCTCTTGTGCGCGGCGGTCATATCTGGCTTGCTCATTACAAAGACTGCACTTTTTATGTATTTCAAAAATATGACAAAATATTGTCAAAAATCAGCAAAATAATTGTATAAATGACCATTGAATTATCGTGACATAATTGATATAATATCTTAACATTTCGGCTGCTTATTATCTGAGCCGGAAGGATATGACCGCAGTGACCGGCTTCGGATACTTCGGAGGTACGTTTATTTGTTTTTGCATTTCCCTTTCAAATTTTTTCTCCGGAGCCACTTAAGAAGGAGAGACCTTCATTCTCGGTCATGCTTTGATAATTCTATGCAGCAGTGCAGATATCGGATACTTCGTTTTTTTAGAGTGAGACCCGTCAAAGGACGGTTCTCGGAAAGACCGTTATCGACTATTCTCTGCATGAATTATATGACTGTCGGGTGTTATCATTCGACAGTCTTTTTTATCCGAAAAACGGCTGCATACATAAAAGGCTGTATGTTGCTATCCGCTTCTATGACAAAACTGAAAGGAGAGAATGATATGTCAAAGTTCAACAAGGCTGAAAGCAAGAACACCGTCAACCGCAGCGGTTTTCCCGCATATAAAATGACGCCGAAGGAACAGCTTGTTTCCGCTGTGCTTACAACTATGTTCAGCGAACCTAAATTCTACGGCAGTACCGACGAAAGCATTATTTCACTGGCGATCACTATGGCAGCGAATGATCCCGCTTTCCTTTGCAGGCTTGCCTGTTATGCCAGAAATGTCGGCAATATGCGCTCGGTGAGCCATGCACTTGCTGCCGTTATTGCCCGCTATGCCCGTGAATATACCCGCATGACCGTGAGAAATGTCGTTGCGCGCCCTGACGATCTTCTGGAGATCATGTCGTGCTATAAGTCTATGTTCGGCAAGCCGTTTCCGAATGCCCTTAAACGCGAAGCCGCCAGGGTCATGCTGAGCTTTGACGAGTATTCTCTTGCAAAATATAACAATAAAAAGGGCGCTATGAAGCTCCGTGATGTTCTGAGGATCACTCACCCCGTACCTGAATCGCCCGAAAAAGCCGAGCTTTTCCGCAGACTGATGAATGATGAACTGCAGATACCCTATACATGGGAAACCGAGCTTTCACAGAAAGGCAATACCAAAGAGGTCTGGGATGAGCTTATCGCTTCGGGCAGGGTGGGCTATATGGCTATGCTGAGAAACCTTTCAAATATGGTGAGATCAGGCGCAGATATCGCGCCTGTCCTGCGCAGACTTTCCGATCCGGAGGAGGTCCGCCGCAGCCGACAGCTCCCGTTCAGATTTTTCAGCGCATACAGGACGCTTATAGAGAATGACCTGATGACCCCTGAGATACATTGGGCGCTTGAGATCGCTCTGCGCTGCTCACTTGACAATATCGAGCATATCCCCGGCAGAACTCTTATTGCCGTGGACAGCTCAGGCTCCATGCGGTACAGCATTTCCCGCAGAAGCACCATAAGATGCTGCGATATAGGCACACTTTTCGGAGCTATGGCAAGCCATATATGTGAAGACGCCACAGTATGTTACTTCGACTGCTCAAGATACTCTAATTTCCGTAACCCGAAAGGCTACAAGATCGCCCGCTACGGCGTCCACGACTCCATTCTCGATATTGTGGACAATAATTCCTCCACAGGCTGCGGCACCGAAATGTCACTGCCGATGGAATACGCTCTGTACAAGGATCCTACACGGGATCTTAAACCCTTTGACCGTGTTATCTATTTCAGCGACTCCGAATGCAACAGCTTTGGCACAGGAAAAAGCACCGCAACGCAGATGGTAAACGAATACCGCAGCAAATACAATCCCATGCTCTGGGTACACGGCGTTGATCTTGCCGGATATGGCACACAGCAGTTTGCCGGTCCCGGATATAACCTTATATCCGGCTGGGGAGAAAGCGTTCTTTCGTTTATCATGATCGCTGAAAAGGGCATAGGCACTCTTGTCAGGACTATCGAACAGTACAAGCCTTCAGGTTTTGCTGCTCAGGAAGAAAACATATAAGGAGGTCATTATGAAAAGATCGTTTGTTTTTGCAGCTTTGTGCGTTATGATCGGCAGTACAACAGCGCTTGCCGCCTGTTCTTCCGGTGACGGCTCCGGCAATGGCGCGCCGGTAAATTACTCGCCGTTCGGACAGATACCCGGACAAAATTCATACAGCGCTCCTCAGGTCAGCAGCGGTACGAATAGCGTTGCCGATCCCGCAAATAATACGGGTTCTTATTCACAGTTCATAGGTACATGGGTGCATGAATACGAATATTTCGGTTCGGTGTATAAGACCACCCTTGTTATCAGTTCAGGCGGTACGGCGGCGTACTATAACGAGGAAGCTGAGCTGGGCAATTTCTCCGGCAACTGGGCGCCTGACGCCAACGGATATATAAAAATGACCCGCAGCGATGGGGTAGTATCTTATCTTTATGCGGATACCTCACGTCTGACAGAATACACCGTTGAAGACGGGCAGACCTACACGGCGGAATACTATCGTCAATAACGCCCGGCGGCAAGCTGCCGCAGCCAATTTCGCGTTATCAGAAAAACAGACCGAAAATGCACTGCCCGCGGCTATTATTGATTGCCAACCGCGAACGATTAAGCTTCGGTCTGTTTTTCTAAAAACGCGAATCGAGAGCGCAGGCTCTGCACTTGATCTATTCAAAAACCTACAAAAAAACTTGAAAAATTTTATTATAACTATTGACAAATGCAATTTTCAGGTATAAAATATGCATATAAACCGTTGAGGAAGAGTGAGTAGGCTTTGGCTGATCTCTTGAAGAGAACTGCGGATGGTGCGATCGCAGCAGAGATGCTATTGCTGAATGGACTTCTGAGGGCGAACAGAAATGCAGTTTTTTAATGCAGAGTATGCAAGACGGGCTGACCTTCCGTCATCATTGGTCGGCGCATGAATGTGCGCGTTGAGAGGACACAGCTATTGTGTCAAGCAGGGTGGCACCGCAGGAATCTCCTGTCCCGGCAAATTTTGCCGGGACAGTTTTTTATTTATCAAAAAATATCCGGCAGATACGGCAGGCTCGCTTGGACAGAGTGTCCCGGCATGATCGGGATTCTATCAGCTCAAGCGCCGCAGACTTTGCACTTCCGAAAACTAAAACCAAAATCAAAAAGGAGAGAATCACAATGAGCGAAAAAACTATCCCTTACAAAATTTATCTCAGCGAAAACGAGATCCCCGACAAATGGTATAACGTCAGAGCCGACATGAAAAACAAGCCCGCTCCGCTGCTTGACCCGGGAACAGGCAAGCCCATGACAGCCGAACAGCTTGGAGTCG
Source organism: uncultured Ruminococcus sp. (assembly GCA_902796475.1). Taxonomy (GTDB): domain Bacteria; phylum Bacillota; class Clostridia; order Oscillospirales; family Acutalibacteraceae; genus UBA1213. Next base: position 2,922 of record CADBPE010000094.1, on the reverse strand, counting down.
TATTCTGCGAGGAGCTTGTTCAGCAGGAACTTAACGACACCGACGCATATATCGATATCCCGCAGGAGATCAGGGATTTCTATAAAATGTATCGTCCGGCGCCGCTTGTCCGCGCATACTGCCTTGAAAAGGCTCTCGGCACACCCGCAAAGATATACTATAAATTCGAGGGCAATAATATCAGCGGCAGCCATAAGCTCAACTCTGCAATAGCTCAGGCTTACTATGCAAAAAAGCAGGGTCTTAAGGGCGTTACCACCGAGACCGGCGCAGGTCAGTGGGGTACGGCTCTTTCTATGGCATGCGCTTATCTCGGTCTTGACTGTAAGGTCTTCATGGTAAAGGTAAGCTATGAGCAGAAGCCTTTCCGCCGTGAGGTAATGCGCACATACGGCGCAGATGTTACTCCTTCGCCCTCGATGACTACCGAGGTCGGCAGAAGGATCCTTGAGGCTCATCCCGGTACCACAGGAAGCCTTGGCTGCGCTATTTCTGAGGCTGTTGAGGTCGCTACTTCAAATCCGGGCTATCGCTATGTGCTTGGCTCAGTGCTTAATCAGGTACTTCTGCATCAGAGCGTTATCGGTCTGGAGGCGAAGGCTGCTCTTGATAAGTACGGTGTAAAGCCTGATGTTATCATCGGCTGCGCGGGCGGCGGCTCCAACCTGGGCGGACTTATCTCTCCGTTCATGGGCGAGAAGCTCCGCGGCGAGAAGGATTATCAGTTCATCGCAGTCGAGCCGGCATCATGCCCGAGCTTCACAAGAGGAAAGTTTGCTTATGACTTCTGCGATACAGGCATGATCTGCCCGCTGGCTAAGATGTATACTCTCGGCTCAGGCTTCATTCCCTCGGCAAACCATGCGGGCGGTCTCCGCTTCCACGGTATGTCGCCCACACTCAGCCAGCTCTACCATGACGGTCTTATGGAGGCAAGAGCGGTTGAGCAGACAGCCGTATTTGCAGCTGCCGAGCAGTTTGCAAGAGTTGAAGGCATACTTCCGGCTCCTGAAAGCTCACATGCTATCCGTGTGGCTATTGACGAGGCTATCAAGTGCAAGGAAACAGGAGAAGAGAAGACTATCCTTTTTGGTCTGACCGGTACAGGCTACTTTGATATGGTAGCTTACCAGAAGTTCAACGATCATGAAATGAGCGACTATATCCCCACAGACGAGGATCTTGAGCAGGGCTTCAAGGGTCTGCCCGTAGTACCCGGTCAGGAATAATACAAAAATAAAATAATTCCCCTACCAAACAAAAAAGCCTGCTGACGGAATTGTCGGCAGGCTTTTTGCGTGTGCGGTCTATACATAAAGTAAAATACCTTACAGACAGTGAGATAATAACGCCGCATTATCCGCATAAATCAAAGAAAATACTCACAATTGTGCGAATATCTGCATAAAAAATATTCTTTATAGAAAAAATACGGTGATCTCACGGCTTTTGGCTTTGATGTAAAGCTGTAATGCTTTATAGCGATTCCGCGCAAAACAAGAGAAAAGATGCAGATCTTGAACGGAAACAATTTGCGGCTGTTTCGGCAAGCGTGTTTCAGAAAAAATTCTCTTATTTGGAGAATATAAGCCTGGCTGTTATCGGCGTGTATGAAAAAAATCACTTTATTCATTTTTGCCGCGAACAGAAAAATTTCTGCGGGGAAACAATGACGTTAAATTATCTAAAAAACGCCAAAAATACGCATCAAAGCCGCATTTTCGCCGCTGAAAAGTCTAAATATTGGTATGTGTCTATGTGCATTATGCTCAAAATTATTTATCACTTGACAGATGATAGTATAAAGTATTATACTATTAGTAAATTAGATAGTTATGACCATTTTCAGGTGTATAATTTTTCCAGATGAAACGATCTCAGTAAATTTGATCATAAATGACCGGTTAGATAAGGCGTCCGAGGATATCAGACGAAAGCCGGAATCCTGATAAAAGGAGAGCGAGAACTATGGCGGAAAATGTAAACAACAAAAAGAAGCGCAGGCGCTCTCCGGGATTTGTCGCGGGGCTTGTTATTCTGTTTATCGGAATAGTCATTCTTATAACGCTTGCGATGTTCACGTCGTTCGACGAGGTAACAAACGTGTTTGAAGCGGGCAAGGTCGATATCGTTCTTACAGAGCCGGAATGGAATCCGAATGACAGCGACAATATCGTGCCGAATACCGTTCTTCCGAAAAACCCTGCAATAGTGAATAAGGATGAAACCGTTAATACTTATGTTTTCCTCAAGGTGACAGTGCCTTATGATGACAGCACCGCTCTCCAAATAGAAAAAGCCAAACAGGATACTTCACCGGCTATTCCATCAGCGGGTGGAGTGGTGTATACAAATACTGACGGCAAAAAGGTGCCTGTTTATAAGTTTGTTGCTACCGAAAAGCCTACCCAGAATAATGGTTCATGGACGGATCCGACGGATATATATAATTGTTACAATCATGATTATGGTTCTCCTGACCAAAAAACAAACCCGGGCTGGTATCTTCTGAAGGTAGACGAATCAGGTTCAAACCCGATCATTAATACTGAAAACAAGACCTATACATATATTTATGCTTATGTCGGAACTACTAATAATAGTTCTAATGAAAATCCTCCGTTGTGCGAGCTTATACATGGAGCTTCAACGCAGTACCCGCTGTTCAATAAGATCTATATGCAGAATTTCAGAGAACGCGAAGGGTTCCCGGGGGCAAGAAGCTACAATGTTACGATAGAAGCTTTCGGCATACAGGCAAATTTCCTTAAGCCCAACAATACCACCACGACCATTCCCGAAGAGGTATGGCCTTACATTGATAAGGATTACACATACAATTCAGCTACCGGGAAAATGACTAAGACATCATGATGAAAGTGAGATGAGAATTGTGAAGAAAACCAAAACGAAGATAATACT
>CADBPE010000093.1 GCA_902796475.1 uncultured Ruminococcus sp. | reverse complement strand
TAATTCCCGATTCTACCGTAAATCCAAATTTGCTGATACCATCAGCACTTTTCAGAGGAACCGGCGAAACAAACAGGTGTTTTTTCAGCCCCAGAAAAACCCGCACTTTCTCCTGTTCGGTAATGTTTTCATCCGCATGAAAGCTGAAAATATCATTGGCAGAATGAAACGCATGATCTTCAGTGTAGAAAAGTGGCATATCCAGGTAATGCTTACCTGAAAAACATACTTGCTTTTTAAGACAATCTTCTTTTCCGTTATTTGACTTAAAAATCCCATACATATATCCTACCAGATAAGAAACAATTTTCTCCTTTACAGTAGTACGCCAATCCATATATGCTTCATCAAGTAATCTGGATAAATATTTGCTTGCTTCTCTAAACCACAAGTTTTCTTCCTGCGGATCAACAAACTCTCTGGAGGCATCCAACTTAAACGGGACATGGCACACAACAGGAATCCTCAATCTCAGCTGTGTTGGCAAAAATGAATACAACGCACCTGTTTCAACTTCTGAGATATACTCCGGATTAATAAACAATGCTCTTATAACCATTGGCTTACCGTTCGTCTGCCCAACAAGTGTATCTCTGCCATATCTTGATTGACAAGCTTTCGGAGAAAAAACAACAGGATAGGAGTATCGAGTGCCATATATTTCTTTTTGCATGATTGTTTCCGGACTTTTTAGCTTTATCGAGATCTTAACATCTTTTTCGATACTGATAGTATTGTTATTATTTGTCTGCTGAGAACGAGAAACAATAAATTCCAGGCTTTCAGAATTATTCGTGGTGATCTTCAAGGATGTCAGCTTATTCAGAAACAGAATCGGATTTTGACTGAAAAGTGCTTCTCTTTTACAATATTTTTCTTTGATTTCAGTATATATCCTTCTTGCTTTTTGCGGGACATACAATGTCATTTGTGTCCCTTTAAAACAATCGGACGGACGATAAACAGGGATCGTAAAACTGTTTTTTGACAGTTCAAAAGAAAAATAGTTGCTTCTGATCCAGACCTTTTCTGCTACTCCGAACACAGACTTGAATCCGATACCCTTCTCACCTATTTCGTTTTTGTTGGCATCAACATTTTTGGCGGCTTCTGCTATTCCGGTGATAGCAAATACATTGGCAGGTGTAAAACCCGTCTCATTGTAGGTCAGTACGATCCGGTCGTTCTTGAAATCAAATCTCATATCAAGACAGCAGAATTCAGGCTTTTCGTAGTCACAGTCATCTACGTTTTGTATCAACTCAAAAATAAACCGCAGGTTATTGGAATATAATCCATCCTCACCTACCGAAAGAACCGACCTTAATAGTTTTGTATAATTAGTACCGTGAAACTTATCATTTTCGGCAACCGCTTCACGAAATTTCTTCAGCAGTTCTATATAGTTTTTACCGTCCTCAGCAGATATGATCTCTTCTGCATCAACCTTTGGCAAATCCTGATATAATTCATCAAGATGCTTTTTACCAAGCTCATCATAAGCCTTATTCTTGTATTTCTGTAATAATTCCTGAAACAATTCAACTGCCTTCTTTCATGATGGAAATAACTCCGTTCACCAACAAAGTCGTATAGATTTCTGCACGGTCAGCTGTTTCCTTGATTCTTCTGACCTTCTGTTCATATTTTTCCTGAACCGTTTCCAGCTCACTCTGGCGCATCCTTCTGATGTTATCATCCATAGCATCCGAAATCTGTTGTTCCAGCGTTCTGATACGATTTCTATGAGTATTGGCAAGACTCTCTAACTTGAATGTGGTAGTCGTCTTAATATCCTTTTTATGTTCTTCTCTGGCTTTGAGCCACCTGTCAACGTGTATTTTCTCGATATGCGTCCAATCATAAACGCCATCCGATCGACGGTTTGCATCAACCGCTTCCTCCAGGATATACGGCAGTTCATTCGATACTGTTTCATTTTCGCAAACAGTGACGAGTTTTGTATATGTATTAAATCCCGAATACTTCCATGCATAAACAGAGAACGTGTACTCACCCACAGGTAATAGGTCAGAGTAATAATTCAAACGAAGATAAGCCGTTTCAGAAGATGCCAGGAATCCGGCAGCTTGTTTCACAAAAGGATGCATCGGCGTAATAAAGAAACTGTCACTGTCTTTCATTGCCGCATCTGAATCAAAGGTCAGTTTGTGATTGGGCTTATTTCCGCTGAGATAGTTTTCCCATATACGCCTGAGTGCGTTTCTGACCCCGGACAGTTTTCGCAGATCGTCTCGCAGAACACCTCTTGCAGAAGCAGAAAGACGCAGCGTTTTCATTTCCGTTTCACCTATGATATAACTGCCTGCTCCAACTCTCTGAATGAGATAATTCTCGATCAGTCTTTGAAGGCTGCGCGGCGAAAGCCAGGGATCCTCTGCCTGCCGTATTTCCTGAGTAGTTGTAAATTCCGTCAGGTCAAACCCAAAAAGTTCCTTTTCTTCTTCCTCCAGACGAGCCATTTCCTGAACCTTTCTCACTTCGTTATCCGCCATTTGCTCAAGTTTTGTCTTTCGCTCCTCTTCTGTAAGCTTCGTATCAAGAACGATCGTCTCTATGCCGGAAGCTATCTTTCCGAGTATTGCTTCACAATCTCCGATACTTCGTTCAAAAACCCCTATACGCATCAGGCAGCGGTAATATATTTCCGCATCTACTGTATTCTCAGTGATGATATTGTAAATGTTGACTGCCTCACTCTGTTGTCCGCGGCGATCTATTCTGCCGATCCTTTGTTCTATTCTCATCGGGTTCCAGGGAAGATCATAATTGATCATCATATCACAAAACTGATAGTCCAGGCCCTCGGAACCTACTTCTGTAAACAGTAAAATATCAAGTGCATCCGGGTTATCTCTTGAAAGCTCAAATTGATCCTTCAGACTATAGCGTTCCTCATCCTTCACACTGCCGTCTATCTGTCCTACACGATATCCATAAGCAGTCAGTCGTCTCTTCAGATAAGCGAGCGTATGCCTGAATGTGCTGAACAGAATGATCTTATTATTTTCCAGTTTTTGTTTTCCTTCGATCACTTTCAGAGTTTCTTCAAACTTAGGATCATCTTCCGGCAAATCGTCAGCAAGCTCAAGTAATCTTTTAGCGAGTGAAAAAATTGCATCTCCCGCTTTACCTGTCAGATCAAATACGAAATTATCCACTTCAGGATCATCATTCACCTGCTGCAGCCTATGATCGATCAAGTCCTGTAAAAATGGAGCCAACCCAAATATACAGCTTGCCGCCTGCCTTTTGATCGTACTCATCATAAATGGAACAGAACGGACATGATGAAGCATTGAAAGCGTACTGTGTTCAAACAGAAGCAGCTCATCATGAAGTGTACGCTGATAATCCGTAAATTCTACAGAAACAGTATGGGAGCGGCGGACACAGAAGTCCTGGATATCTCTCCTGCGCGTCCGATTGAGCATCGTGCTGAAACTATGAAGAGATTCAATATCATTTATCATTTTTACTCTGTCCTCACG
>CADBPE010000092.1 GCA_902796475.1 uncultured Ruminococcus sp. | reverse complement strand
TGACCGAACTGAAAAACGGCGAAGGCAAGGGCAGCGGAGAATACGAAATGAACGATCTGCCATACGGCACCTATTTCGTTACCGAGGCTCCGTTACTGTTACAAAGGTGGATGAAGAATACCCTGACCACAAGCTGTCTGGTGCCGTATTTGAGATATTCGATACGGATCATAATTCCATTGGATCAATGACGGAAATAGAAGCAGGTGTTTATCGTTTTGACGGTCTGACCTTCGGAAAATACATTCTCAAAGAGATCGAAGCACCGAAGTATTATGAGCTTGACCCGAATGAATATCCGTTTGAAATAGTAGAGGACGGCGATGTCAGAGTAATAGAAACACTCGCAGGAACAGGCTTTATCAATAAACCGCAGAAGGGCAGTCTTGTAATAACCAAGCGTTCATCTGACGGCAAGCTTGAGGGCTTTTCGTTCCGCATAACTGGAAAAGCATTCACAGGACAGGATTACGATGAGGTGTTCACTACCGATAAGGACGGCAGAATAGTAGTTGAGGGGCTTCGCGTGGGCGAATACACCGTTTCTGAAATTGCTGACGAATCGAATGTGCGCTACATATTGCCTGATGATGAAACTGTATTGATTCCTGCCAATAATGCTGCTGAGATGGAGATGATCAATGATGAAAATGTAATTCCCTTTGAACTTACTAAAAAAGACATCTCGACAGGCGAATTGATACCGGACTGCGGTTTCCGCATCAGAAACTCCAACGGAGAAATAGCTGCAGAAGGACGCACGGATAAGAATGGTATTGCCAGGTTTGAATTGGTCTGCGGTGATTATACCTATCAGGAATTTGACGCTCCTGACGGATATATTACAACAGACGAACCGAAAGTGCCAGGAACAGTCAGAACCGGAGACACGACATATATGATCATTGTTTTGCTGGTGCTGATAGCAGGAATTTCGGTGGCGCTCATTATCTTTAATGTCTGCGAGAACAAAAAGAAGAACAATAAAAACTGAACAAGGAGGAAATCGGAGCTTGGTTTTTCAGGCTCCGATCATGCTTCTATGAAGGATTTCAGACTATTTCTATTTATTTCCGTTTGCGTGTTTTTGCTTGCTTCTTCCACTGCTTATGCAGCCGGTGATACTCTTGTTAAAACGGAGATCTTTAATTCCGACAGTTCTGAATTCGGCTATAATTTTGAGGATGAGATCGAAGAAAACGGGCGGCATTACAAGCTTGGCAAGGTAGATTATACTGTTTTATCACAGCAAGAGGAAACCGAACTCAAACATGAGGTTATAACCGAAGCTGTTGATGATCTTTATGAGGCTCATGTAGTATCTCCTGCAAATAAAAAAACCGTCACCATTGACGGTAAAAAATATGAAGCCGAACTGGAGGATATCCGTTACGAAAGCACTGTCATAAAGAACCGTACAGCCGAGATCGAAACCATAGTCAAGCTGACAGAGGATAAGATAACCGAACATATCGAATATCAATATGAGGACGTACAAGCCAAGCAGAGTGTTACCGTAAATATTTCCAAAAAGAGTGTTACGGAAACAAACGAAACCAAAGAAATCACCGTAACATTTCCCGTCGTTTTTCATCGGTATGATTCGGAGGAGTTTCTTATCAACGGCAAGCTGATCCCGCTTCAGCAATGGGGGACTCCGATCAACGAACAATACTTCGGAGATCTGAAAGCGGAATCGGCTTATGCCGATAAGCCAGGTATGATAACCGATCTTCGCTGGAGCGGCGAGCCGTACATATCCGGCGGAGAAACGTGCAGAAACGCCCTTGCAAGTCTCACAGAGAGCCGCAGGATTTATGCGGTAAAGTATTCGGATACGGTAGATCTGCCCGATACAGAGGGCTACAGGGCGATTCTGAGCTATGGTACGGATGTCCGCAAGCCAACAGGCAAAATCACATACGAGGTACAGGCAAAGGCTGAATACATCCTGATTGAAGGGCAGGACATTCAGCCTTTGTTTAGCGGAGAGCCTCCGCACCCATATTAATTTTGGAAATGTTTTTCATTCCGACAGATAATAGCTTTCAAAAACTAAATCGGGACCGGCAGCTTGCCGGCGGTATCGGCATTGCGATTTTTGCTATCGTTCAGCTGTTCAAGATGTTTCTTGATGTCGCCAACAATGTGCTGGACAATGTTTATACGATGTTCTCGTTTTACAACAGCACGAATGTCAACAGTTACATCAATGATCTTCTGGGCTTTCTATGGATACCATGCGTGATCTCCATTCTGATCCTGGGCTTTCAGCTTATTTTCAATTCTCAGAACAGACCGGATGCAAACAAGATACTCCAGAACGGATTGATAATTGTCATTCTGGTAACAGGCTTGCCGGCGCTGCTGTCATCTATATCCAACATGACAAAATCCTTTGTTAATGCCGATTTCAACAGTCGCGGAAGCGATATGTCCAATCAGGTCATAGCATCCTGCCTGACGGATTATGAATACCTGTATGACTGGGATGAACAGAAGTTTGTTGTCCGTGACCCAAGTATCCGTAATTCGTATTCGGCAAGCGGAGATTACAGCCGTGTCAATACCATTGACATCAATGAGACCATGCGCTATGACAATGCCGCCAATCCTGACGCACCAGACTGCTTCAAGTGGGACAGAAACGATCCTGTTTGCTGGTTAGCAACGATCGTTACGATGAATTCAGACGGCACCTACAAATGCGAACACATGGACAATCCGCAGTGGTGGGAGTTTTTCAGTGATGCTTATTACTACCGATATAACATCGACTACATCACTTGCTTGATAACACTCGGCGCAATGGCGGTCGTGATCATTTTTTCGGCCATCAAGATATGCCGTATCTTATGGGAACTGGCGATTTACAGAGTGCTTGCCATGTTCTTTTCGTTTGCCAGTCTGCACAACGTTGAAAAGATGGAAGAGATCATTAAGGCTTTTGCGGGAGCTTTTATAGTGATAGCGGTAAATGCCGTTCTTCTCAAGTTTTTTATGGTCTTTTCGGCGTGGCTGACAACGCAAAGCATAGACGGGTTTTCAAAATCAGTCATGCTCGTTTCTGTTGCAATAGCTGTTATTGACGGTCCGAATCTTTGTCAGAAGCTTATAGGCGTTGATGCCGGCATTCGTTCCGCCGCCGCAACGGTAGGCGCTATGTATGCAGCCGGCAAGATCGCATCCGGTGTCGGAAAGACAGGTGCGAAAGCAGGCAAAGAAATCGGCGAATTTGGCAAGGATGTGGCTTCTAAAGGTGCGACCATAGGAGGGTTTGTCGCCAGCGCAGGAAGTAAAGCCGCAGGTGCTATAAAAGCCCGCAGCGAAAAGCCAAAGGACGAACGCAAAGCTGAAAGTAAACAGAAAAAAGCTGACAAAAAGCAGGAAAAGGCAAGCAGAAAAGCTGAAGGACGAGCAAAAGCCAACAATGAAATGATCAACCGTCAGGTTGCTGAAAACGCACCGGCACGAATGGCGGCGGATAAGAATTACACCTCTGACAGCGTGGACAGCTACCGTGAGGCTGCGCAGAGTATGCCTGCTTTCGGCAATATGAATGATGCACAGTTCACCGATATTGCGGAGGACGCTTATCTTTCCACCCACGGCGAGCAGCTTGTCAGCGAGGCGGCAGAGCTTCAGGATGAGGCATTAGCAAACGGCTCTGAATTGTCCGAGAAGGATGCTCTGACAACCGCTTTCTCAGGAAAGCATAACGACAGCACTGCTGTTTCTCCTGACGGAACATATACTTCCGCCGATCAGGGACACAAGAACAAGATCGACGCTTTACATCAAACTCAAAAGCAAAACGGAAATACCGTTACATCCGCAAGGCTTGAAAACTACGGTAAAATTGCCCGCAGTGCAAGGACGTTCAAAAGCAGCGAGCAATTCAAGGGGGTTCCGGAGGTACAAGCCCATACGGCTGCAGCAGCGCAGACTCATGGAAGAACCTATGATCCTTCTGTATCTGCAAGCGCTGAAAGCATTGATTTCTATCAGGGTAATATGAGCGCCGCTCTTGCGCACAAGGACGAGATCATGAGTCATGCTCAGAATTATCTTGAAGAGCAGAAGCAGGCAGGAAACAAGTCTATAACTATGGAACAGGCTGTTTCTCATGTTGTTATGAACGAACAGGACTATGATATGTCTTACGGCTTTGAACAAAGCTATGCTGATGATATTGCGGAAACACTGATAGCATCTGATATTATACAATCGAAGTCATCATCCGATGCATCACGGCAAAGCCACCGAAGCAAAATCATTGCCGGAAACAGCAGTGTAAACGAGAAGCTTGGCAGAGAAAAGCAGAACCATAACAGACCGGAATTTTCACTGATAGAATCTGCAAAACGCGGGTATAATTCAGGACAAAATCTCGGCAGAAAAAAGAAGAAATAAAAACAGGTGCATACTGTGTTCGAAGCACGGTATGCACCGGAAAGGTAGGATGTAAATGGAACTATTATGTTTTGTTGCCGGTTTGCTGTTGGGCGTTGTTTCAGGTGTATTCTGCATCAGTATGATGAAGGTGTCCTCCGACAGTGACGGCACTGTGCAGGATCCGACCGAAAAGCATAAAAGCAAAAAATCGGGGTGATGAAATGTACATCATGCTAAAGGAGTTGGAAACGCCCTTTAAGATCAACAAATTCATTTATGCGACAGATCTTTTTATACTGGTTGGATCTGCAGGTCTTGGAGCCGTACTGCAGGGGCTTGTCTTTTCAAAGCTTCAGGCTGTGTTCTTCGTTTATAATCTGCTTGTCGGCTGCTTTATGACGGCGCCGTCCTTTGCCAATCCGCAGAAAAGGAACTTCCAGTCGATTGTTCTTTTGCTCAGAAAGACGCAGAACAAGACGGTCTATCATTCGATGCCCGTGGAATATTCAAGGGCGGAGGTGGTGGATTTCAGGGAGAAAAGTTGAAATGTTACTGAACGGTTGTTTTGAGTTAATTTGACACATTTTTAG
>CADBPE010000091.1 GCA_902796475.1 uncultured Ruminococcus sp. | reverse complement strand
TGTCGGTGGTGGACAGGCTATGCTGAGTGATCTTGCATACGGAACGCAGGTATATCTTGTCACGGGGTATACTGACCTTCGCAGGTCAATAGACGGTCTGGCAACTATTGTGCAGGGACAGCTTGAGCTTGGTCCGTTTTGTAAAGGATTGTTTTAGTTTTGCGGTATTGTACATTATAACAGTAAGCGAAAATCACCAAGCGTTACCTATACAAAAGAAATGCTTGAAAAACAAGTTAAACCGTATCCAAACAAGCTATGGGATTACGGAAAAACAATTCAGGGGGCAAATCTTATATATGTTGATAGTGAAATGCCTAGAATGACTTTTCCTTAATGTCAGTGATAAGGGGATAGACCTCGATCTCAACGCGGGCGTCTCGCCAAGCTCGATAAGTCTTGCGTTTACCTTCTTTGCTTCTGTCCATTCTTCTTCGGACTCAGCCATGATCTTATCAGCGAGCTTATTCGGACCGCGTGCTTTGAGAAGCTGAGCGTGGATAGAATGCTGCTGGGAGTTGCCGAACCAGCCCTTTGCCAAGTACTTCAGGAATTCGATTTTTGTCATAATAAAACCTCCGTTTATAATTGTTGTGCGCATTGTTATTGTGCGCAACCTTCAATTACAATTATAACGGAGGCATGAGGTTATTCAATTCAGAATATTTCCCTTTTATCCCATTATGAGAGATTATCGCATAATTCTCTCGTTCAGTAGAGATACTCTTTCAACGGTTCTGGCAGCGCCTTTTCAAATATCTCGGCTAAATGCTGACCGTTCGGTTTGACGTTTCCGAGAATCCATTCACAAGCGATCTGAGCCGTGCCGTAGCAGTATGTCTGAATGTATATCATCAGATCATCATCGAACTTATCAAGTCCGTTGATCTGTCTGATACAACCTGACAGATGTTCGGTGTTGGCAGCGCTCATATACCTTACAAATGAATCGTGACCGTTCGTGTGCTGCAAAAGGTTTTTGAGATAGTACAAATTTTCCTCGAAAAAGCGGAAAGCGTCAGACCAGGTGTTGCTCCATGTGTAATCATCAACGCCGACCTTATCCATAATTTTTGTCGTGCGGTAAACATAATCCCACGCGATAAGATCATACTTGTCGCTGAACTGACGGTAGAAGGTAGCCGGAGAATACCCGCAGTTGTCGGTAATATCCTTGATGGTGATTTTATCTATCGGTTTTTTCTCTGCTACTTCCCGAAATGACTTGGCGAGTATCTCTTTTGCGGTTTTTCGTTTCATTGTTATCCCTCGTTCGGACTTTATTAACCAATTCTATGATAACAGAATAGATCGGAAATGTCTATAACAAAGGACGTATAAGAGCGGCAGGAGTTTTATCAGGCTAAGGATGATCCGAAACCGTCTGAGTATCTGAATAATTATGCTATAGAAATATGTTTTGCTTGTTGATAATTTGTTTCATGGAGGATGACCCATGAGATCTATCTTCAGATTAAATTATGACCATTCAGTGTGTTGTGACTAACTGCCGACGTATTATAACATGGTCAGATGTAATTATTGGATTAGTTGGACTGACACGATTTTTCTGTTGGATTTATAATTGTTTTCCGATATAAAATTTTTATAGGATTTATTATAATATTATTCGTAAGAAACAAACAACCATGAACCGATGTTCATCCTGTTCGTATCAAAGGAGGAGTAACGATGGATGGAAATGTAATCTCGATCATTATCGGTGTTGTAGTATTTATCGCAATTATCGTTTTTTTATGCTGCATTTATAAGGTTGCAGATATTGACAAGGCGCTGATAATCACCGGCGGCAAAACACCAAAGATAAAAGTCAGCGGCGGCAGCTTTGTCATCCCGATATTCAGGAAAGCTCAGTATTTTGACCTTTGTATGCTTACTGTCACGGCTGATCGCGATGAAGTAAAAACCAAAACTGCTGTACCGATCATTATCGACTGGACAGCTCAGATCAGACCTGATGTAAACGATATAAACAGCCTGAAAAAAGCTATCATGTCGTTCAAAGAAAGAGGTCAGGACGGTATTATCAATGATGTTCGTCTTACACTTACAGGTGCTGTACGCGATATAGTAGCATCTATGACCCCGGAAGCTGTTCTTATGGACAAACAGACCTTTACCGAAAAAGTAAAAGAAATAGTTGCTGACGAAATGGTAAACATGGGCATGGAGCTTGTATCACTGAATATTCAGGATATTACAGACAACAACGGCTACTATGACAATATGGCTGCTCCGGATATGCAGGAAAAGAGAAAGACTGCTGAAACAACGACCGCAATGGTCGATCAGGAAGTACGCACCCAGAAAGCCGTTGCAGAAAAAACCGCAAAACAAAATGAACTTGCATCTCAGCTTGAGATCGCAGAAAAAGAAAGAGACAACAAACTGAGACTTGCCGAATTCAGATCCCAGACAGACAAAGCCGAAGCAGATGCCGCTATTGCCGGTGAGCTTCAGAAAACGGTTCGTCTGCAGGAGGTAGCTGAACAGCAGGGTAGAGTTGAAGTTGTAAGACAGGAGCAGGCAAACCTTGCTGCGCAGAAGGAAAAGGACGTAATCGCAACCAAAGCAGAAGCGGAAAAACAAAGAAAACAGATCGAAGCTGAGGCTGCCGCTAATATCAAAAAGATAGACGCAGAAGCTCAGGTTCAGGTTGCAGAAAAAGAAGCAAATGCCATAAAGATCAAAGCGGAGGCAGAAGCAGAGAGGATCAAAAAAGAAGGCTCTGCAGAAGCTGAAGTTGCAAAAATGAAGGGTATTGCCGAAGCAGAAGCCGAAAAAGCCAAGCTTATGGCAAAAGCAGAAGGTGAAAGAGCTCTTGCGGAAGCACGCGCATCCAACGAAAAGGTCAACTTTGAGATCGAAAAGGTAAAGATCGAAACTCAGGCAAGGATAGAGATTGCTACAAAGACCGCTACCATCATGGCGGAGCTTGGAAAGAATGCACAGTTTGTAAATATCGGGGGAAACTCACAGGGAGGTCAGACAGGAAATGCTCTGCTTGATACTCTTGCGGGTATTCCTGAGCTGATGAAGATCCTTGATACTAAAAATCAGGCTCTTAACGGAAAAAGCTTTAATGAAGAGCTTAACGGTCTTGTAAAAGCAGCAGCTGAGCCTGTCAAGGGAATGCTTTCTACTTCTACTACCGAAAATATTACAAACAACATCACCGAAAAATCGAGTGCTGTTCAGTCCGATAAATCATAAATAACCATACATAAAAAAGAGTCAGGCGGAGATTGCCTGACTCTTTTGTTTTTTGTGTAACTGACAGAAATATCGTATCGGTGGTTTATTGATTGTTTCGTAATCATATAATGAGAATAATAATGACTTTTTTATAATTACAGACAGATCTGTACGAGTTTACAGATCAGAAAGACTGACTATAATGATTAAAAAATAATTGAATAGTGCAGAACTTCTGAGTTGGTTTTGGTTTGCGACGCTTGTGGCGGCAATAACATATAATCCTGATCGTTTATCATTGCCGGAAAAACATAATTCGGACCCTTAAAGAAATTGATTGTGTTATTACTTTTTGGATCTGATTCAATTACAGATTAATCTTTTTCCTATATTAATATTTGTCACCATATCAATTGATCGTTTAGGACAGGATCATTTTCTTGTAAGCTGAAAGCTGATTTCTAATATTGAAGACTTGCATTTTTTGCTTCGCTTCGAAAGAGGAATGACAGTGGTTACTTCCGCTTTACAGGTAAACTCGCCGGAATCCAACAAAGGCGCAATAAGCGAACTATGTTCGGATGAAATATAACCGAGAGAGCCATCACGAGTTCTGACAAGAATAGCATTGGAGTCGTATTGGTTGTCAGGCTCACGGACGAGTTCGACAGGATCGCCCACACGGAGTTTTTCGATTCTTTCATTGCGGTTTTCATATTGTGTACCAACTACCGGGAAGTCATTAAACTGATACTCGTCAACATCTTCATCGTCATCATCATCATATTCTTCATACAGTGATCCGTAATAACCATATCTTGTTTCGTTGTAAGAATAATCGTCTTCCTGCTTATTTTCGTCTTCCTTTGTCCACTTGTCGTTTTTGTCCCATGAGATAGTTTCTTCCCATTCTTCCTTGTTCTCATCCTCGTACCATTCGTCCTCAATCTCGTCCATATCAGCGAATGGATCTTTATAGCCATGATGGAAAACTTTGCAGCTTTTCTCGTTCATGTCGATGGTCATTTTGTACAGATCGGCGTCAGCAACGAATTCATATCCCTCACCGGTTGCGAATGCGTCATATTCTATTTCTATTTTTGCAATATCGTTCAAAGATTTGAAGGTCTGTACGGATTCTCTGACAAAAGCGTCCTCTTCCTCCTGAAAGTAGTCTGTCGTATCGTTTTCATCTTCATCTTCATCGTATTGGTCTTCATAGTCTTTATGGATCGAATCAGACAGATACTTACATAATTCCTCCACGGAATCGAATCCCAATGCGATCTTTTTGGGATTTCCACAGAATTTAAGACTGCTGAAATCTTCACAGTAGTCCGAACTGTCTTCATAGAGCTTAGTTTTCTGTCCTTTTGCGTTTATCAGAGTGATCATAACAGAAAAACTGCTGCTGCTTGAATTTGTTACAAAATCAGTTCTGATTTTCATGTTTTCACTCCTGTTGCACAAAAAGATTTATATTTTTACGATTATATTGTAACATATTCCGATAGGTTGTCAAGCTGTCTTTTCAAAATATAATAATTCCTGATCAAAAAGAAAAAGGTTTTCTTAGTTAGTGTAAAATGATTCTGGGAGAAACAGGCACGCCAGACTATGAACAGCTGCAAAAACACGATATCAAGAATAAGGCCGGAAAGCGCAGTTTTTTGCGGCGCGTCGTCGCCGGTGAGCCGGCGGTGGTCACTTCTCAGCGGCAAACTGCCGTACCCGACTTCGCACTCACATTCAATAGCATATAATGATTTCTGTGCCGCGGTTAAAACTTTATCCGATTGGATTATTAATAGATATTCGCGGCGCGGGAATAATAGTTTTCAGCCTGAACCCAGAGCGGAGCGTAGCGAGCGAAAACGCGAATTGGGACTGGCAGCTTGCCGGCGAGAAGAGGGGTGCGCAGGATCTGCGTTTTCTTAACTAATGGTTGCACAACAAAAGGATATGACGTATAATTAATTCATAAAAGTTAGTGATTTTTAAAGCAGAATGATATGATGATACTATGTAGGGAAGAAGTAAAGAAATGGATGCGTAACAGCTTAGCAATAGGATCAATGAAATCAGCTTCAATGCAGACTCCTGTATCAGCACATTGAAAAGCATGATAGATGCTGATTATAAATGGATACAAGATAAGTATCTTGGTTTTATCAGATCAGATAGTATCAATAGTCAAAACTGCTTTACGTTTTGAATTAGCTGAGGATATTGTATAAGGTAAGTGAAGCTCTGAAACAGGTTCCCATAAAGCGTGATTCAAAGGACGAATTAAGTAACTCAGATGATCATACAAGAGAAAAGCTGCTGTTACAGATCAGAATGACCAGTAAAAAGCTGTTAAAAACCACAGCGGTTGTTATTGACAAGGGGAAGGTATGGTATCGTCGTTAATGACGGGATCACTAACATTCCGAAGAGATTCTTTGCTGGTCGTCCATCGCTTGTTATTATTGATCTGCCTGATATTGCCCGCATAAATAGCTTTGATCCTTAGGATCACGAATAAATGCTCACTGATTGATTGAAGGAGGCATCTTATGAGATATACGGCAAACGACAGAAAATACAGATTTATGTCTGCTTTTGACACCGAGACAGGCGCTTATGTACGGACGGGGATACTGGACGATACGGGCAGGGATACGGGTGTTGACCCGTTCAGAGCATCATTTCCGCATCTCATTGATGTGGGCGTGATGGGACACTGTATCCACGGAAAAACAGGTTTGTGCGCAAAGGCGGGTATAGGCTGTTATCAGAGCGGAATGCTTATCGAACAGCCGAATATATCGGTGGAAAACTTTCGATGGATCGCAGAACAGTGCAAGGGTCGATGTAATCAATTGGCGCTGGGAGGAAGGGGTGACCCGGACCAGCATGAACACTTTGAAGAGCTGCTAAAGATCAGCAGGGATAATGACCTTGTGCCTAATTTCACAACATCAGGCTACGGTATGACGCCGGAAATTTCGTCACTATGCAGCAGATACTGTGGTGCTGTTGCTGTAAGCTGGTACAGAAGTGAATATACCATCAACGCTGTTAAAATGCTGATGAATGCCGGGGTGAAAACAAATATTCATTATGTACTTGGCAGGAACAGCATTGATGAGGCGATCAGACGGCTCAGGGAGAACGACTTTACAGAAGGTATCAATGCAGTGATCTTTCTGCTTCATAAGCCTGCAGGCCAGGGAACGGAAGCAAATGTGATCTCTTCAAGGGATGAACGTGTGGCAGAGTTTTTTGCACAGGTCGACTTACCTCATCCGTTCAAGGTAGGAATAGACAGTTGCACTGTTCCCGGCGCATTGAATTATTGCAGAAGGGTAATACCCCAGTCACTTGATACCTGCGAAGGCGGCAGATTCAGCTGCTATATCGGTGCGGACATGCCGATGGTACCCTGCAGCTTTGATCAGGAGAAAAAGTATCAGGTGTCTCTTACGGATATGACCATTGAAGAAGCCTGGAACAGCGAAGTCTTTGAACGATTCAGAAATAAATTGAAGCGTGCCTGTCGTGGATGCAAAAAACGTGCGCTGTGTATGGGCGGGTGTCCGCTGATGCCTGAAATAGTCTTATGTGAAAGTGCGGAAAGAATTGATAAAAGTCCTGTAAGAACAGAAAACCTGAGATGACAATTCTTACGGTTATCACTATTGACGAACTGATCCAAAAGGGCTGGGACGTTGGCGTGGCGTGGCAGCAGGGAGCGCCTTTCCACGATGAATGGGGAATAAGAATGAACCTCGCATTGCCGTTTTCGCTTGTGGAAGAAGCGTTTGACAGATTAAAAAGATTTGTTTTTGTATGAGAAACTATAGGAAACGATAAACCGCGATGTACATATCATGAACGTTTCATAATATTTTGTTTTTATTAGTTTTTTATGCTTTTATTCGATTATAGAATAAATTCAAGGCTGCCGCATTGCGTTTTTTTTACGCTTCTGCGACAGCCCCTTGCGGCTTTATTCGTATTCGTCTATATTGAGAGTATATTCATCTGATGTCTGTTCAAGGTCTGTATGCAGAATGTTCTTGCATTTTTCGAGCAGCATAGCAGTAAGTTCGGTATAGCCCTTCTTGGTGGATTTCTCGAGTACGTTAAGGATGAATTCTTTAGTTAACTTGTGGGAAAATGTCAATATATATGATTCAAAAGTTGACATAATTATATAAATTATATATAATTAAACTGTGAGAATATGCAACATGAGCATAAAATTATAGGAGGAGCTTATATGAATGAACTGCAGATCATAAAACTTGAAAACACGGATATAAGCCGTTGGGATTTTTCGATGCTCAAAGCAAAACTGCAAAGCCGGTTGGAGTATTATTCAAGTCTTGTCTATACCGATGCAAACATCAAGGACGCTAAGGGTGACAGGGCTGATCTGAATAAGGTCAAGAAAGCCATTGAGGATGCACGAAAGGCTTTTAAGGCAAAATGTCTTGAACCTTATGAAGCGCTTGAACCTAAGATCAAGGAACTTGTGGAGATGGTAGAACAGCAGCGTGTGACGATCGACACCACCGTAAAAGACTATGAGCAGCGCAAGAAGGATGAAAAAGAAAGGGCGGTACGTGAATACTACGACAGAAAAGCGGTCGTTTTAGGTGCACTTGCAGAGCCGCTTTATCCTAAGCTGTTTGATAAAAAGTGGTGCAATGCAAGCACTGCAAGACCGGCATATGAGCAAGGCATTCTGGAGGCGATAAATTCCGCAGCAGTACATATAGATGTTATCCGTTCATTGGCTTCTCCTTTTGTAGACACACTTTTAGATGTTTATGTTGATACGCTTTCACTTGAAAAGGTCATGGCTAAAAAGGACGAGCTGGAGCAGGCGGCACAAAGGGCGAGTATCAGCTTTACCCCTATGCCTGAAACGGCATCGCCTCCATCTGTTCCGGAGGAAAAAGAACAGTCTGATGACTCTATATGTATGAAAATCTTTGCAACCGGGAATCAGCTTGAACAGCTTACTGACTTTATGAAGGCGATAGGAGTGCGCTATGAAATGCTTTGATTTCGGACGTGTCAACGATGCACAAAAGCAGGCCGTCCTGACCACTGAAGGTCCTGTACTGATCATCGCAGGTCCCGGAACAGGCAAGACCTTTACGCTTGTCAAAAGGATAGCTTATCTGGTCATTGAAAAGGGTGTGAAGCCTTCTGAGATCATGGTGGTGACCTTTACCGAAAAGGCGGGTAAGGAACTGCTGACGAGAATATCCGATGAATTTCTGCGCTATGGTTCTGAGCTGAATCTCAATGAAATGTATATCGGCACCTTCCATGCCGTGTGCCTGCGCCTGCTGAAGGAAAACTCCGAAAGCATTAAAAACGGCAGGATGATGGACTCATTTGAGCAGACATATTTTGTGTGCAGGAATATCGACAGTTTTCAAAGCCTTACTAATTATGGCCGATATATTACGCCGAAGGGCTATTGGAGGCAGTCGATGGAGATCTGCCGATATGTCAATCAGCTCATGGAAGAGCTTGTGGATATTGACGCTATGGAGCGGGACAGGGATCCTGATATGCAGTTTTTGGCGAAGCTCACAAAGCGATACAAAGAGCTTTTACACCGTCACGGATTGATGGATTTTTCTTCTATCCAAACCCGGACGTACCAGATGCTGAAGGAGCATCCCCAGGTGCTTTCACGGCTGCAAAGCAGTATCCGATATATCATGGTAGATGAATACCAGGATACCAATTTCATTCAGGAGCAGCTTGTTTTTATGCTGGCAGGAGACAGGAAGAACATCTGCGTTGTCGGCGACGACGATCAGGGAATGTACCGTTTCAGGGGCGCCACTATCAGAAATATTCTGGAGTTCCCGTCAAAGTTCAGCGAGGGCGAGTGTATAAAAATTCATCTTGATACGAACTATCGCTCCGAACCCGGCATAATAGATTTTTACAACCGTTGGATGACGAATGTGGACGGACTGAACCTTTTTAACTGGAACCGGTACCGCTATGAAAAAACGATAGTACCCGGCAAGCCGCCGCTGCTTTCGGGTAAGTCGGTCTATGCCTGCGGCGGCGATTCAACAAACGAGGAAAAACAGGAGCTTCTGAAGCTTGTTGATATACTTCTTAAAAACGGCAATATTACAAATTATAATCAGATCGCGTTTTTGTTCCGCTCTGTCAAGAGTGAAGAAGCGACCTCCATAGGCGAATACTTCGAAGCGAACGGTGTGCCGGTGTATTCGCCCCGTTCTGATATGTTTTTTGAGAGGACTGAGGTAAGACAGATACTCGGCTGCCTGATGATGTGTTTCCAGAACTATCTTATTTCGCTTAAAGTTGATGAATTCCGCCGACCGGTTTCGCCAAAGCTGCGAGAATACTACATCACCTGCCTTAAAGCTGCCCTGCCATTAGCACATGCGGATGCAGCGCTGATGGCTCACATAGAAAAAACAAAAAGAAAAATACTCGAACTCAGACAGGAATCCGACATCACTCTGCTTGATATTTTCTATCGGCTTATAGCCTTTGAACCGTTCCGGACGCACCTGAACGCAGACCTCAGGGACAACATTTCTCAAACCAGAGCCGCGAGGAATCTGTCAGAAATATCAAGAATGCTTTCAAAATTTTCTTACCTGCACGATATGCATCAGTTGTCAGGAAGAAACAAGTATGAAATGCCCGAGGAGCTTTTCAATGACTACCTCAAATATATGATAGAGGACGGCGTAGGGGAGTATGAGGACGCTTCCGAATATGCCCCGGACGGCTGTGTGTCGTTCATGACGATACATCAATCCAAAGGCTTGGAATTTCCTGCCGTTGTGGTTGGCTCTCTGGGCAGTGTTCCAAGACGAAACAATGACCCGCTGATGTATTCCGCAGAGAGTCGTTTCTTCCACCGCAGACCCTTTGAGCCAATGTCGGATATCAAATACTTCGATTTCTGGCGGCTGTATTACACGGCATTTTCACGGGCGCAGAACCTTCTTGTATTATCGAAAAAGAAGGCAGACAGCAGGTATTTCGGGGAGTACCTTGAGACACTGCCGGATATATCCGTATTCCGTGAACGTGTTCCCTTTGCGGATGTCAAGACCGTCAGCAATAAGAATACTTACTCCTTTACCTCTCATGTCGCAGTTTATGACGATTGTCCGAAACGGTACAAGTTCATCAAGGAATACGGTTTTGCGAAAGATTTTCAGGTCCATTCTTCTGTCGGAACGCTTGTTCATGCGACGTTGGAGGATCTGAACAATTTTGTCATTGATGGCAATGAAAATCAGCTAAGCGAAGAGCTTTTGCGTGAATGGTTCGACAGACACTATGATGAAATGAAGGACGAAACAGGCTTTCTTTTTACCGAAGAGGAGCAGAATGATGTGTTCATGCAGGTTCTGAGATATTTCAGAAGGAGAAGGGATGAACTGCATCTTGCATGGAGGGCAGAGGAAGAGATCGAGTATGCTCTGCCGGAATTTATCTTGCAGGGCGTTGTTGACCTGATAGAAGATCACGGCGACTGTTTTGAGATCGTCGATTACAAAACAGGTCCGAAGCCTGATATTGTTTCGGAGCCCGAGAAGGTGGCTCATTATAAACGGCAGCTTGAGGTGTATGCCTATCTGGTGGAAAAACGCTGCAGGAAGAGTGTACGCAGAATGCGTTTGTATTATACAAGCTGCAAGGAGGGAGAGCCGTTTATCACATTTAAGCGATCGGGTGAGTCCATTGAAAACGCAGTTGCAGAGATCACAAGTATCATAAGGAATATAGAAGCAAAGAATTTTGACGGCAGTTTAAAAAATGACTATGCCTGCGCTTTCTGCGAAATGAGGCACCTGTGCGGCAGAGTCTGAACGGAGGATAGAATATGCCGGAATGTTTGATATGCGGAAAAGAAAATGAAGACTGCCTGTGTAATGTATGCAGGGCAGAAACAAATATAAAAAGTCTGTGTATGAAGGTGATCACCTATGAGCCGGGTTCGGGTGTGGATCCCTTGTGGGAGGAAATATGCTCGAAGCTTGATAAGTCTTATCATTTCAGATCGATTGCCTTCGCACTGAGCAGCGACTTACCAACCCCAATAAAAGAATATATCCGCGTGCTGTCTTTTGCGGGTGAAGGTGCAAATATTCCCAAGAATTGCCGACCATGGTTTTATGATGTCTATGCGAAGATCGGGGATGATCGATCATTGAGCATTGAGGAAAAACATCGTCTGGACGGTATTGCTCTGGGAGCGTATTACATGGATTACGAATACGAGGCAGCTGAGAGAATCGCTCAGAAGCTTCTTGCAGCGCAGGATGTTCCTAATCAGGCAGTTTGCAATATGGGCGAATTCTTTACCGCTACAAGGCGCTACGAGCTTTCAGCTAAGGTGCTTCAGAAAGCACTCACACGTTTTGACGGAGATGAGGCTGCCGAAAGACGTTTGACATATGCCGCAGATAAAAACCATAATCAGCACGAAAAGGCTTTAGCAGGTAAGCAGGAATATTTGCCGAATCCGAATGAGAACCGCGATGAAACAAGACGGAGGTATATATCATTCCTTTCTTCCATTGGAATAGAGGCGACTCTTCCGAAGCCGTCCCTGAAATCGACAAAGATACCGAAGGACAAATACCCTGCTCCCGTGGAGCATCGTGAAGCGGATTTTGACAGCTTTGTTGCCTTTGATCTTGAAACGACAGGCTTTACGGATACGGATTCCATTATCGAGATCGGCGCTGTCAAGGTCATTGGCGGGGTGGTGCAGGAGACAGCAGAATTTACTTTTCAGGAGCTTGTTTTTCCGATGGATCACAAGCGTGTCAGTCCGCAGATCACAGCACTCACGGGTATCACAGACGAGGAGGTTCGCAAAGCCCGCCCGATCAATGAAGTCTTTCCCGACTTTATGAGATTTGTCGGTGACAGTATTCTGGTGGGATTCAACTGCATGAGCTTTGACAGCCGCTTTATGACCCGTGCCGGACGCTATACAAATATCATTATCACAAACCCGTATTTTGATGTGATGCACTATGCGTCCGCGTTTAAGTATAAGCTTGGTTATTTATCAAGCAGGGTCGCACTTGGTGAACTTGCGTACACACTTAATATACAGAATCCCCGTGCGCACCGAGCTCTTGCAGATGCGCTCACAACAGCAAGGGTCTTTCTTAAACTTAAAGGATCTGACACAGCGCCTGTGTCTGTTTCGGTAGATGATCTTCTTTCCGATCTGGATGAGTGGTGAATTAAAACTTTTGAAACAGGTGCTTCCTATAATTCCGAAGGGTTTTATAATGAGAAAACCGGAGAGATACTGCTCAGGTATGAATCAAAGGGGGTACGTTATGACGGCAGAACGGAGTTGATAGAAACTGAATGTCGGCGATGAAATCGAGGTTGTGAGAGACAGGGAAAACCCATACAATGCCAATAACTTTACAATGCTGACCAGCAACGGGAAAAATGTCGGCAATATGCCTGCGGAACTTTGCAATGCATTGGCACCGCTTTATGACAGCGGAGAGCTTGAATTCCTGCACGCGGAAATCAGTTTTGTGGAACCTATCTCAAAGCGCAGCCGCCACGCAAAACAAGCTATGCTGTTTATTGAGCTTCGCTGCAGGCTTGTGGG
>CADBPE010000090.1 GCA_902796475.1 uncultured Ruminococcus sp. | reverse complement strand
TGTTTATCTGTGAACGCGAAATCGGGTGCGCAGGCTCTGCGCCAAGCCTTTGAAAAGGCTTGAGCGAAACTTTTGTGTTTGGTTTTTTGTTTGATATTTTTGGGCGCGGCATAACACGAAGTCTTACTGCCATAACCAAACAAAAAAACGGACTGCCGCAAAATCTCACATTCTGCGATAGTCCGCCGGTATCATCTTTCAATGAAAAACAAGAGCATCAGACAACAGTTACCCTGCAGTACGCAACAGCGCCTTGTGCTGTCTTTACCTTTATATACGAAACTCCGGTTTTGATAGCCTTGACAAGTCCGTTTGACTCGACCGATACGACCTTGTCATTCGAGGGGATAAACCTTACCTCGCCGGCATTTGTTCCGTCGGGAAGCGTGGCATTCAGAACTGTCGCACCGCCCTTTTTAAGTGTAACATTTGTTCTGTTAAGGGTTATCTCCGTAGGAAGATCTTTTACATAAACGGTACAGGAAGCTGTCTTGCCGTTGGGCGTCTTTGCGGTAATGACCGCCTTGCCTGCCTTGTGCGCTGTCAGCTTGCCGGAATTTGCATCAACAGTAACTACTTTCGGATCGCTTGACGTATACTTGAGATTATAAGCCGCTGCGCCGGCGTTAACTGTGCAGTCGAGCGAAGAATACTGACCGACCTTCATGGTGATGTTCTCCTTTGAAAGAGTCAGTGTCTTAGGAGCCTTTTTTACATTTACGGTAATGCTTGCCTTCTGTCCTGCGCCGACCTCTGCGGTGATAACGGCTGTGCCTGTACGCTTGGCAACGATCTGTCCCTTTTCGTTGACCTTGACGACCTTGGTATTTGATGAACTCCAGTTGATCTCGCCAACATACTCTGAAAGAAGCTTTGTAAGCTTTGTGATCTCGCCCTTGCCCATAGTGATATCCTGCTTGCTGAAGTCAAGTGTGACCTCCGGCATAGCTACAATTATCGTCGGAGAGATGGTTTTTCCGGAAGGAAGAGTAATGTTGATAGTGCAGGTACCGGCATTCACAGCCTTCACAACTCCGTTTTCAACGGTCACGCAGTTATTGCTCACACCTGTAACGGTTATCGAAAGACCCGCAAAGAAGTATGAGGTGTATGTCGGCAGGGTGAAACTGCTGCCCAGATTCATAACGATAGGAGAGCCGTCAAACCTGAGAGATATTTCCTGAGTGGTCTCGGACGTGTATGCGGGCGTTTCCGCGCTTGCGCTGAGA
This sequence comes from uncultured Ruminococcus sp., assembly GCA_902796475.1. Taxonomy (GTDB): domain Bacteria; phylum Bacillota; class Clostridia; order Oscillospirales; family Acutalibacteraceae; genus UBA1213. The sequence goes on along the minus strand of CADBPE010000090.1, from coordinate 11,995 downwards.
GTGCCGCAGCCTGCAATAGTGAGAGCTGCCATTACGGCTGCTATTGATCTTCTTAAAGAATTTTTCATAATTATTCCTCCATTGTATATCAGTTTTCCGGTTGCACACGCCGGATGTGTTTTGTCGGGCAGGAACATATATGGGAGCATCTTCTGAGCTTTGAAGATCCTCTGCTGAAATTGAGCGGCACTTATCGAAACCTCCGGCAAAGTGCAGAAGTTTGGATAAGCAACATCATTTCATACATTTCCTGCCTACACTTAAATTATACACCGGCTCCGCCGGATTGTTAATATACAAAGCCGGATTATTGTATAAACTGTAAAATAGCAAATATATCGCTTTATCCGTCTTCATCGCCCCGGCAAACAGATGGTCTTTCAATGCAAAACGGACACCGCAAGCGTCAAAGGCTCTGCGGTGTCCGCAAAAATTTCCGTTAGCAGCGATCATTCAGAAAAATCAGTTCTTCTTCTTTTTCTTGCATGATTTTGCGATAAGAGAAAGTGTCACCAAAGCAACGGCCGCTCCGGCTGCGCCGATAATGACCTTCTTCTTAAGTTCCTCACGTCTTTCCTGCTCACGAAGCTCTGCGATGATATCATCATCAAGAATAATGTCGTCACTGTCAAGCGCGATATCATCATCATTATCCTCTTTTTCTTCATCGTCACACTTGCAGTGAGCCGCCTTAGCCTCAGCGATCCTGCTTCTCAGCTTTGTAACTATCTTGGTGACCAGCGCAAAAAGATTCTTGTCATCATCTGCCTGAGCAAATTCCTCGCAGTCAGCGTCAAAAACACAGTCATTGCAGTCTGAGCAAACGGGACATTCAGTATTTTCATCCTCGTCGTTTTCAGCAGCTGCTTCGGTCTGAGCTTCAGCTTCGGCAGGCTCGGCGGTATCTGCGGAAGCTGCTGTTTCTTCGGTTTTCTCAGCTTCTTCGGCTGCTGCGGTCTCATCAGATGCAGCGGAAATTTCCTCGACAGCTTCCGCAACATTTTCTTCTGCAGCATTTTTCTTCTTGGACATAATAGTATTACTCCTTTCACGGAAAATAAAAATTCAACAACTAACGTAGTAATTTTATCATATATACACAAATAAGTCAACCCAAAAATTCACCTGTACATGGAAATCAATTTTGCGCTGCAAGTTACACCGTCGGCTCTAAGGCTCGCTGCCGGTGCCGAATTGCTATTTGAGAGATTTGAACTATCAAAGTATATTTCTCTCCAAAAACTAATTCGGGTGCGGCAGCTTGCCGCCACAAGCTCTGCGCCAAGCCTTTTCAAAGGCGGGCAGCAAGATCCTTATGCAGCAAAGCAGCGTCCGTCATTGGTTTTTTACAACACTTATATCAGCAATGCCGGCTGATTTCAGTGCGGCAATAACATTGTCGTCAACAAGCTCGCCCGGCATGACGATGGGAATACCCGGAGGACAGATACAAGGACTGTCGGCGGATATCCTGCCCAAGGCAAGCTCTGCGGGCAAAAGCTCACTGCAGGCAAGCAATGCTTCTCTCGGAGAGATCATGCGCTTCGGAACGGCCGGCACGGAACAAGGAATATGTTCATCAGCACTGTATGACGGAGCATGAAGTGAAGAAACAGCGCTTTCCAGACGCTGAATATCCCTTTCCGTATTGAAGGGCGTAATAATGAACACGGCATTTTCACCGTCACAAAATTCAGGCTCCACCTTAAAGCCGTGAAAGTATTCTGTCTGCCTGTTACCGATTATGCCCGCCCTTGAAGTGTTTATACACAGTCTCAGCGGATCGCAGATACCGGAAGGCATTGTAAGTCCGCCGGCTTTTGCAAGAGCCTTTATCTGCATAACACGCTTTTCAAGATAACGGTAATCATCTATACCGCCGTTTTCAAGATATGCCCGGCAAAGATCTATCGACGCCATTATAGGATATGACGGACTTGTAGAGCCGAAAAGAGCCATAGCCTGCTTACATTCCGGCACAAGAGCGGGATCAGCCACGTTCAGCACTGCGCCGCCTGTAAGTACCGGAAGTGTTTTGTGCAGAGAGCAGGCGGACATATCGGCGCCGAGAGCTGTCGGATGCAGATTATTATCCAGAAAGGCAAGATGTGAGCCGTGAGCATTATCGACCAGCAAAAGCGCTCCGTTTTTATGGCATATATCGGCAATTGCGCGTATATCGGAAAGCTCGCCGTAGTAGTCCGGACTGGTAAGGTAGCAGGCGGATATACCGCTGCCGGCTGCAAAAGCCCGTTCAACAGCGTCGGGACTTACCACGCCCGTAAAATGACCGTCATTTGGTTCGGGCATTACCCATATCGGCTCGATACCAAGCAGAGCACAGGCGTTCACAGCGCTGCGGTGGGCGTTGCGTCCAATGATGATCCGCCTTCCGCGGGATGATGCAATACGCAGCATAGCCTGAATGGCAAGTGTGCAGCCTCCTGCGGATATCATCGACGCCTCGGTATTGAAAAGCGAAGCAAGCTTTTTTTCTGCTTCGTGTATTATGCCGCTGCTTTCAAAGAGTGAATCGGTATCGGGCAGCTCGGTCAGGTCAAGCGATAAAAGATCATCCGGAAAGAATCCGGCGCACTTATGACCGGGTGTGTGAAAGGACGAATGATCAAGCGCCTGATGCTCACGCAGCCTTTGATATAACGTATCCTCAAGCATTGGCGCCCTCCGCATTATTGAGAATGACCCGCCGCATATCCGAAGCAAGGTAAAGCGAACCGAACACCACAACAGCCGCTTGTTCTTCTCCGGCGCTAAGCTCGGATGCTCGTTTCAGGGCGGTTTCGTAAGCTGCCGGATAATCATGGCATACCTCGCAAGGCACACCGTACTCCGATACTATCTTTGCCAGAGCCTCGGCAGTCATTGCTCTCGGATTGTCGGGCTGAACGGCAGCAACATAGTCGAAAAGCGGCACCAGCATAGAAAGCGCCGCATGAACGTCCTTATCTGCAAGCATGCCGACAACGGCGACCCTTTTCCTGCCTGCAAGATGTTCGTTTATTGCCGCAGAAAGAGCAGCCGCTCCTCCGGGATTATGCGCGCCGTCAAGCAAAACGACAGGTTCTTCCGAAAGCAGTTCAAGACGAGCCGGAAACTTCACCCCTGCAAGACCCGTTTCAATGGCTTCATCCGGTATTTCAAGCCCTCTCTCCCTCAGCACCCTTACGGTACACAGAGCAGCGGCAGCGTTTTTGAGCTGGTGGCCGCCTATCAGCGGAGTTGTGAGCGTCAGCGGCTTTCCTTCTCCGTCATCAAAAACAAAGCGCGAGCCCCAAAGACCCGAATCGAGCCTTGAAGCAAAATGCGGACAGGCTATAACAAGCCGGTTATTGCGTTCGGCTGCGGCTTTTTTTACGACGTCAAAAACACCCTCCGGCTGATCTCCGTAGAGAACGGTAACTCCGTCCGGCTTGATTATCCCGCACTTTTCAAAAGCGATCTTCTCGCAGGTATCGCCAAGAACAGCGGTGTGGTCAAGAGATATGGACATAATAACGCTTGCCAGCGGAGTGCTGATAATATTTGTAGCGTCAAATCTGCCGCCCAGACCGGTTTCAAGCACTACAACGTCACACTGCTCCATCTCGTACCATTTGAGGGCAGCGGCAAGGACCATTTCAAATTCAGTGATTATCTTTCCCTCGTTCTTCATCTGCTCAACTACGGGAAAGACCTCTTCAACAATATCAGCAAGCGTCTGATACGGTATCATTTCGCCGTTTATCTGAAAACGCTCACGGAACTCTATTACAAACGGAGAAATGAACAGCCCCGTTTTATATCCTGCCTGAGTGAGTATCGAGGCAAGACTTGCGCATACGGAGCCTTTTCCGTTTGTTCCGGCAACATGCACGAATTTCAGCTTTTTATCAGGTGAGCCTATTCTTTGTATCAGCTCCGACACCCTTTCAAGTCCGGGTTTGCTGCCGAATACCAGCAGCGAATTTATCTTTTTTACAGCCTCATCGTATGTCATACTTTACTTCCTCTCCGACCGATAATATGTGAAGTCTCAAAAAAAGCCGGTGAATATATTTCAATTCACCGGCGGATCTATAAGTTATTTAAGAGCCTCGATCGCTGCCTTTATCATGCTGATCTTCTCGGCTGCCTTGGCTGCGGACGCCTTAACGCCCTCTACGACCTTTTCAGGCGCTTTTGCCATGAAGCCTGCATTGTTCAGCTTCTTCTCATGGAAAGCAAGATCCGAAAGAGCAGCTTCAAGGTCTTTGTTAAGACGCTTCAGCTCGGCTTCCTTGTCTACAAGCTCATCCATAGGAATGTAGATCTTCGCATCGGCTGTTACTATGTTGACCGCTCCCTCAATGTCAAAGCTGTCTGCAACCTCTATCTCGCTGGCGCTTGCAAGACGCTTGAAGAACATTCCTCCGTTGACAAAGGTCTGCTGATCTTTAGCGGCAATGAATACCTTTGCCTTTCTTGAAGGCGGTACGTTCATCTCTGCGCGGCGGATACGGATAGCCTTGATCGCATCCATGACCATGTTCATCTCTCTTACAGCTTCGGGATGATCGTTTGCTTCATCATATACGGGGAAGCTCTGGAGCATGATAGTCTCACCCTCGTGAGGAAGCGCCTGCCACAGTTCCTCTGTAATAAACGGCATGAACGGATGCAGCAGCCTGAGCGCCTTGTCCAGTACCCAGACAAGAACCATTCTTGCGTTCTGAGCGCTTTCGCCTTCACCCTGAAGTCTTGCCTTTGAAAGCTCGATGTACCAGTCGCAGAAGCAGTCCCAGATAAAGTCGTAGAGCTTCTGAACAGCAATTCCCAGCTCGTATCTTTCAAGATTCTCCGTGACCTCTTTGATGACCGTGTTCAGCGTTGAGATGATCCACTTATCCTCGTTGGCAAGCTCTGCGGGAAGCTCGTTCTTCACATCATGACCGTCAATGTTCATTCTGATGAAGCGCGCGGCATTCCAGAGCTTGTTGGCGAAGTTCCTGCTTGCGGTTATCTTCTCTTCGGAATATCTCATGTCGCTGCCGGGAGCGTTGCCTGTTACAAGCGTGAGCCTGAGAGCATCTGCGCCGTACTGCTTGATGATCTCCAGCGGGTCAATGCCGTTTCCGAGAGATTTGCTCATCTTTCTGCCGAGAGAATCACGCACAAGACCGTGAATGAGAACGGTATCGAAAGGAGCCTTGCCGGTATGCTCAATGCCGCTGAACATCATTCGCATTACCCAGAAGGGAATGATATCATAACCGGTCACAAGTACGCTTGTGGGATAGAAATATTCCATCTCAGGAGTATTCTCAGGCCAGCCGAGAGTGCTGAACGGCCAGAGCGCCGATGAGAACCATGTATCAAGCGTGTCGGGATCCTGACGCATCTTCTTTCCGCACTTGGGGCAGAATGCCTCGTTGTCCTTGGTAACAACGGTCTCGCCGCAGTCGTCACAATAGAATGCGGGAATCTGATGACCCCACCAGAGCTGACGGGAAATGCACCAGTCACGGATATTTTCAAGCCAATGGAAATATGTTTTCTCAAAGTGCGGCGGCACAAACTGTGTGTCGTCATTCTTGACAGCATCAATAGCCGGACCTGCAAGCGGCTTCATCTTAACGAACCACTGCTTCGATACCCTTGGCTCGACAGTAGTGCCGCAGCGGTAGCAGGTGCCTACATTGTGAGTGTAATCCTCAGTTTTGATAAGTGCGCCTTCCTCTTCAAGATCTTTAACGATGGCTTTTCTTGCCTCGTATCTGTCCATGCCGGCGTACTTCGGGTAATCGTCATTTATCCTTGCATCGTCCGTCATTACGTTTATAACAGGCAGGTCATGGCGCAGGCCGACCTCAAAGTCGTTGGGGTCATGCGCGGGAGTGATCTTAACAACGCCCGTTCCGAAATCCATCTCTACATAATCATCGGCTACAATGGGTATCTCACGGTGAACGATGGGCAGGATAACGGTCTTGCCTACCAGATCTTTATATCTTTCGTCATTTGGATTAACAGCGACGGCGGTATCACCCAGAAGCGTTTCAGGACGTGTGGTAGCCAGATTTATGTATCCGCTGCCGTCCGAAAGAGCATATCTCAGGTGCCAGAAGTGACCTGCCTGCTCCTCATATTCTACCTCGGCATCGGAGATAGATGTAAGGCAGTGCGGACACCAGTTTATAATGCGCTCGCCTCTGTAAATAAGTCCCTTATTGTAAAGGTTTACGAAAACCTGCTTTACAGCCTTATTGCAGCCCTCGTCCATAGTGAAGCGTTCACGCTCCCAGTCTGCCGAGGAGCCCATTTTGCGCAGCTGCTTTACTATTCTTCCGCCGTATTCCCTTCTCCAGTCCCATGCTCTTTCAAGGAATTTTTCTCTGCCGATATCCTCTTTTGTGATACCCTCCTTGCGCATAGCCTCAACTATCTTGGCTTCGGTAGCGATAGACGCATGGTCGGTACCGGGCAGCCAGAGAGCGCTGTATCCCTGCATTCTCTTGAAGCGGATAAGAATATCCTGAAGCGTATTATCCAGTGCGTGACCCATGTGCAGCTGACCGGTAATATTTGGCGGCGGCATCATAATGGTGTACGGCTTTTTCTCAGGGTCGATCTCCGCGTGGAAGAAGCCGCTTTCTTCCCAGAAGCGGTATATTCTGTCTTCAAACTCACCCGGAGCATAAGCCTTTGCAAGTTCTTTTTCCATTTTCCATTCCTCCGAAAACTATTATTCTCCATCGCAGCCCGCTGCTGCGAACGCTAACCTTAAAAGTCATATCGTTATTATCTCACTAATAAAGCCATTTGTCAACATGGAAGGTGAAGTTGTCAGGGAAATCGATTTTGCGCTGCAAGTCACACTGGGGGAAACCCTTTGTTAGGAACAAATGGTTCTCCCCCAGACCCCTTTCCTAAAAAACTTGTGTTTTATGATTAAAACATCGCAAAATTTAGTATAGCTTTCTTCTCGAACGGATCGCTTTTTGAAAATTGATTTCCGTGTGAAGTTGTCACGGAAATCAATTTTGCGCTGATAGATAAACAACCGGAAATGTAATTATCTGCACAAAAATATCACAAAAAAGTCAAACACAAAAGTTTCAGTGTAGAAAAATACCCATCAGGATCATCTGACGGGTAAATTATATGTATCAATGCTCGAAAAAGCCGAAATTGGCGACGGCACCCAGAAGCATCAATGCAAGCCCTGCAAGAAAAAGCAGAAATCCGTAGGTCACGCTGGTCTGCAGTTCACGTTTTGCCCTTTTAGGCTCTCTTATCGTCACCGGATCCTCCGGGTCAATAAATATTCTCAGTCTGTCGCCCACCTCCGGCACTCTTCCGCGATAATATTTATATTCGCTGCCCTCGTATCTGTTCCCATTATATCTGAACCTGAAAACAGGATTATAATGGGGATGGCGACGCTTGTGAAATATCATTAAGCGCAGCACTGTTCCTTCGATCGGTACGGTACAGTGCCGCTTCATTTTTCTGTCATGCACCACTCCATAAACAAGCATGCCTGCTCCTGATGCAGCTATAACGGCGCACACACAATTCGATATGAAATGTCCCGACATGTTTTCAAAATACTTCGGGAAGGTCATTCTCAGTCCCAGCAAGCCAACACTGAACAGCGCAGCGACAAACATATAGATCATCATGTTCCTTGACCTGCGCAGTTTATCTGACGTGAGAAACAGTACGGCTCCGTCGATAGCCTGCAAAAGAAAAAAATAAACCGTCCACAGTTCGTGGCTCAGACTAAAATATGCAGTCACGCCTCCCGTGATAAGCAGCCACAGAACGAGCGCCAACCTGCCGCTGTTAGGGTTGATATACGAATTACGCTTCGTATGCTCTCTGATAATGCCGTCATCACCGACAGGCGCATTATCATTCAGATCGTTGCTATTGAAATTCATAACAATACCTCATTATTGCCGTGATCCTTCAAGTAGATTATACAGCATACCGGAAATATTGTCCATGATTTTTTACATATCAAACAGGAAATAACTGCCTGCGCTCCCGATTTCGCACTGTCAGAAAAGCTGATCGAAGCCTGACTGTTCGCACTTGGAAAGCAGTAAAAGCCGCGATGCGTATCTTTCGGTGTGGGTAAACCATCAGCGCGAATACGGGCGCGCAGGCTCTGCGCAAAACTATTGTGTTATGAGTTTTGGGGAAGTTTTTCGGTGTAGTCAAGGGCTATCCAGCCGGTTATGCCGCAATGATCGGTAAGTCCCCAGGTATATCCGCCGCCGGATGTGCGCCGGGTTATCCTGACCACCTCGCCGCATGGTACGGCGCCGATAATTTCGTAACTCAGACCGGCTCCTCTGCGGATATTCACTCCGTCAGGCGCAGTGATCCTGACCTTATAATCGACCCTTTCGGAAGAGTTTATCTGATCGATATTTCCGTTTCCGGGCTTTGATGCGCCGCCGTCATCGACCTTTTCGGTATAGTCAAGGGCTATCCAGCCGGTTATGCCGCAATAATCGGTAAGTCCCCAGGTATATCCGCCGCCGGATGTGCGTTTGCTTATCCTGACCGCCTCGCCGCATGGTACGGCGCCGATAATTTCGTAACCCAGACCGGCTCCTCTGCGGATATTCACTCCGTCAGGCGCAGTGATCCTGACCTCATAATCGACCCTTTCTGACGAGCCTGTGCCGGAACCCGTTGACGTGCTTTCCTTACCGGTTATGATATCCATATCATAACAGAAATCCATATCGGTGTCGCCGTTGCTTCCGGACGGTCTGCCCTGCCATGAATACTGCCACATGAACAAATTTTCATACTGCAGAGCAGTGCCTTCACTCGCACCCGGAGACGCAAGCCAGAGCGGATACTTTTTAAGCCTGTTGTAGTCGTAAATATAGTTCATAAAGCTGTAATTTGTATAAAGCACCGCCGTATAGCCTGCCTGAATGACCCTTTCCATAAAAATCACGGCACATTCCGTCCAGTCGGGATCGGCGCCCATAAGAGAAGCAAAGCGCATACTGTCCTCTTCAATGTCAAGGGCTATTGCCTTTACCTGCGGATATTCCTTTGCAAGCCTTATGGCAAAATCGGCTTCATCCTTCGCCCTTTTCTCGTCTATAAAATAGGCGAAATGGTAGGTCATGAAAGGTATGCCGTTTTCGGCGCAGCCCTTGGCGTTGTTCCGGAACTGATCATCGACCTGTGACGGGTCATCAGAGCCGAAGCTGCTTCTTATCACTGCAAACTCTATGCCGGCAGAGCGCAGCTTTTTCCAGTCCAGCCTGCCGTTGGCATAAGATACATCTATTCCGTTCTTCATTATGTTTCCTCCTGACCGATATTGTTGTTCTTACTTATTATCGACTTCCGGAAGTCCTGCGCATGACGTCAGCAGAGAAAGCGCAGCCGCTATTGCCGAAGTTGTAAGTATAGCTTTCATATCATAAGCTCCGAGTGTAGCTCCCACTCCGAGAGCAGCAGCCGCAGTTTGCGCAAAGGTCTTCAACGCTCTTATACCTGCCGCCCTGAGCCATACCTTCAAGCTTTCCTTCATTTTTTATCCTCCTCAAGTGAATCAAGTCTGTGATCCGTGTTTTTGAACTTTTCCTCATGCAGATTTACCCTGTCTTCAAGGCAGTACATCCGTTCCACAAGAGAATTATGTTTGTCCACACGCTTTTCAAGCTCCTTCAGGCGGTAATCCGTCAGCCTTGAGCTTGTGATTATTCCCGCCAGTGTTCCCGTAAGAGAGCCTGCAAAAGCCACCAATGCGCTGATTATTGCCGGATCCATCTCACATCTCCGCAATGCCGTGAGCGTCATGAGCGCAGGGGAACACAATGCGCTGCCTTACAGTCTCCGGCTTGGTATTCTGATATTCTTTGATGCTTTTATAACAGTTCATTTTATACCTCCTTTATTATAAAAAGACATCCATGCAGTCCGCCAAGGGCTGAGCGACCGTTTCCATCCTTACTATATTCTATGCTCCTGCCGAATATATGCGACTTTTTTCATGCGTCATTTCCGGCATTGCCGTGTATCGGTACGGAAGATCAGTCCCGGCGTCTGTCTTATGAGGACAAGGATCGTCGTCCTCAACCTACGGACATATCCGGAAAAATTCGACTCCAAAAGGTCGAATCCAGAAAAAAATTTACAAATAAAAAAGATCCTTCAAATTAAGAAGGATCTTTCAAAGCTGGAAAGTAAACAGCGGTATGGACCCCGCCACCGGAATTGCCACAAATCCGCATATGATACCGATAATGATACCTGCTATAACATCCGTAGGATAATGCACAAGAAGATACAGTCTTGAAAAGGATATCATAGCTGCGTACATTGTCACCGCAGGCGCCAGTACCGGACACATGACTATCGTTACCGCTGCAACCGAAAACGAAGCCGTAGTATGTCCCGACGGAAAGGAATAATGCGGAGGATTCTCGATAAGCAGAAATTCCTCAAAAGCCTTTTTGCAGGGTCTTACTCGTTTTACAATATGTTTAATTGTCAGCTCACCGCTGAGGCTGGCTATGCCCATTGCCGCAAGTATTGTAAATCCCGTAAGTCTCCACTGATTAAGCAGCAGAAAAGGCACACACAACGCGAACCAGACAAGACCGTTATCACCCGTAGCTGTGATGTAAACCATGAGCCTGTTCAGAAATGGTGTATGGTGATTTGCTATACACATTAACACCTTGTCATCCCAGGCTTGAATACGATCAAGCATAATTTTCACCGTCCATAATATATCACGCTAATTATAACACACTACTTATATTTTTTCAAACCCTAACAATAAAAATAAATTACTTTTTATAAATATCTGTCCAAAAGATCATATTTTATCTCACAGCGGTGATCTGTCCGGCGCTGTCGCTTACCTTTTTGATACCGAACATTCTCCTGAGAAAGAAGCTCCAGAACTTAGGGTTATCAACTACTACGATCTTCATAATAAGTTCTCCTTTCAGAATCTGCGGCATGGTGAAGCCACAAAGCTTGTCACAACCAGCAGCACCGTTACAACCACCGCCACCCAGCAGGCAGGCAGAAGGCTCGAAACCAGCAGCCCCATGCAGAAGGCAAGTATCGTTTTGTTTCCTCTCCGGCATTTCATATTCATTCCTCCAATTCATTTTTACAGTGCCGTGGCGCTTACATTAACATAATATACAGATTTTCCTGAATTGACACAAAAAAATAACCGGCAGATCATCCAATCTGCCGGTCAATGAAGATCATTTTGCCGCGTAAACCATTATAAGAGCGCTGCCCTCATGCACCTGCACCGCTGCGCTGTCAGATACGACCGTATTGCTGACGCCCACCGGAAAGTCCGCTTCAAGTATTTTTTCCTCGGCTTCATAAAGAAAGCCTTTAAGACTGACGGTACATTTTTCGCAGCCAAACGGGAACACCGCAAAGCCGCTGCATTTTTTATTTATGATTTCAAGTGAAGCTCCCTGTTCACCCGCTTTGATAACGGAAGCAAAGCCGTCCCTTTCAGACATTATGCCCTGCGCTCCATTATTTGCGATAAAGAGCAGTGCCGAATAGTTTGCAAAGGTATGGTCACCTCTGCCGCCGTTCATGCCAAGAAGCAGGAAGTCACGATAACCTCGGCTCAGACACACCCTTATGCAGCTCATGGTATCAGTATCGTCCTTCATCACGGGCAGTCTTATAATTTCGCAGTCAACGTCCTGCGGATACTTTGAGGAATCGAAGTCACCTATCACTAAAGCGGGTTTCAGACCGGCATTTAATGCATAAACATATCCTCCGTCTGCGCACACCACAAAATCATCATCTTTCACGCTCTCACGGATGGATCCGATATCCGTTTCCGGAGACGCGCCAATTATCACACATCTTTTCATTATCATATCCTCTTGCGGGCGCAGGCGCAGAGCCTGCGCTCCCCTATTCGCGCTGTAAGAAAAACAAACCGAAACTGCGCTGCTCGCGGCTGGAAGGCAGTAACAACCGC
>CADBPE010000089.1 GCA_902796475.1 uncultured Ruminococcus sp. | reverse complement strand
CCCTGATATGATATGTTGTTTCTGACATATTTCTGCTTAGATCTAAAGATACGCCGCCACACGCTAAAGCGCGCAAAAAAAGAACCGCCGGATAACGACGGTTCTTAATTTCCTGTTATAACAGCAGATCACGGCAGCAGACTTTATGCTGCCATAAGCTCAGCGCATTACTTGCCAAGATAAGCCGCACCGATAAGTCCGGCGTCATTGCCCAGCTGGCAGAGGCAAAGCTCTGTCTGCCTGTCGTTGTGCTTGGTGTAGCGCTCTGCTTCAACGATCTTTCTCAGCGGGTCGATAAGAGCTGCGCCCTGATAGCTTACACCGCCGCCGATGCAAAGGATCTCAGGCTGGAAGATGTTGATGATATTAACGATACCTGTGCCAAGATAAGAAATGTACTCGTCAACGATAGCCTTGCCGACAGGGCAGCCTGCGTGCATAGCGTCAAAAGCGGTCTTGCCGTCGATCTTTGACACATCGCCGTCGATCATCTTATAAAGGATGGAATCCTTGTTGTAGGGGTTTATCATTGCTTCCTTTGTCATGTTTATGATACCGGTAGCAGATGAATATGCCTCCCAGCAGCCCTTTCTGCCGCAGGGACACTGACGTCCGCCGTGATGGATGACCATGTGGCCAAGCTCTGCGCCTGCATAGTTGGAACCGCTGTAGATCTGTCCGTCAATAATAATGCCGCCGCCTACGCCTGTACCCAGAGTGATAACGATAGCATCATTAGCGTCCTTTGCAGCGCCTACGCAGAATTCACCGTAAGCAGCAGCGTTTGCATCGTTCTCAACATAGATATCCAGACCAAGACGTTCTTTCATCATATCGCCGATAGCCCAGTTGTGGAAACCGAAGTTGCTGGTAAACTCGATAACGCCGGTAGCGCCGTTTACTGCGCCGGGAGCGCCGATGCCGACATAGTTGACGTCGTTCTTTGTAAGACCTGCGCTCTCAAGAGCCTTGAGCGCAACGCTTGCCATATCGTCACAGATTTCCTCCTGCGAACGGGGAATATTGGTCTTACAGCTTGCCTTAACTATGATATTGCCGTCCTCGTCAACAACACCTGCAACGATATTTGTTCCGCCGAGATCAATACCAAGATAATACATAATGCTATTCCTCCCAAAATAAAGATTTCTGCGTATGTATTATAACATAATGCACAGTTTTTTGAAAGAGAAATTAAAAAATTTAAAAAAATTGTCGTTTCATACAATTATCGTGACTAAAAAATGGCAATATTTACAAAAGCAAAGTCATACCAACCCGTTCAATGGGCAGTATGCGCCAACGCTATACCGAACTGTTGCCGATCAGCGCACCCTGATGTCATCAGCTTCTTCAAATGTGCTTCAAGCTTATATCTGAAGCTCCGCTAAAGCGCACAATAAAACAGCGCGGTTCAACCGGTATCACGGTCGCCGCGCTGTTTTTAACAGCCTGCGTCAAAACAGAATCGCTCACGCAGAAAACATTTTTAATTTAATTTGCCGAATACGTTACTTAACGTCCTTCTTGTTAAGCAGCTTGACGGTAAGGAACATAAATACTACGATAAGCGCAGCGCCTCCGATAAGAGCAGCGGGGATATTTATGTTCACAGCGTTCAGCATCTGATCCGGCGCATACTCCGTAATGTTGATGTCCGAATGGAAAAGCATGCCTAAGCCGTAGTTAAGAGGCAAATAAATAAGGTTCAGGGTGCCTGTACCGAGAATGGCAGCCATTACTATGCCAAGCACCTTATTGCCGAGTCCGGTGGTGAAAAACAGCAGTATCGCATCAAGTCCGCAGACAAGCAGCCATTTAAGCAAAAACTCACCAATGCCGCTGCCTATCTCGCTGTCAAATTCAACTCCTCGCGCTATGAGCTGACCTGCAAGTCCGCCGACAAAGCCAAACAGCATATATACGAGTGCCTGAACGCAGACTGCGGCAAATTTGCCGTAGCAGGAATGTCCGCGGCTGGGTATCTGACCGGCAATATTCTTGATGTAGCCGTTGCCTATATCCATGTGCATAAATACGGCCGCAGATATAAACACCAGAATAAACGAGATCGAAAGTCCGCCGAAAGGCGCTTTGAGCAGATAAGAGAACAAAAACGGCTTGTTGTATTCGTCAACGACCTTCTGAGCATTCGCAAGCATCTCAGGGTCATTACCGTTTTGTACAATGCTCATAAGTATGCTCGCAAACGCTTTGCCTAATAAGGGCAGTGCAAAGCATATAACGAAGATAGCTATGCAGCAGCCCCAGAAAACCTTGCTTTTGCGCAGCTTGAACAGTTCCATTTTAAAAAGATCAACCATTCGTGTCCCCTCCTCCGGTAACCTTGAGGAAGTAGTCCTCCAGAGAAAATTCTTCTGCCACAACTTCCTTTACGAAGATATTGTTGTTGACCAACAGTCTGACAATATTCTTTTCAGGGCTAAGATCCTCATTCAGGATCAGCCTTGCGCCGTCCGGAGAGAGCTCCGCCTTGACTATTCCCGAACCGTTTATCAGATCAAGAGCCTTTTTGTTGCTGTCGGTAACAATGTAGGTACGCTTGCCGCTTTTGCTGTGCAGAGTTTCTTTGTTGAATTCATCTATCAGCTTTCCGTTGTTGATGATGCCGTAGGAATCCGCAAGCTTTCCAAGTTCCTCAAGTATATGGCTGGATATCATAATAGTGATCTTCCGTTCGTCCCTGAGCGCTGCAAGTGTGTTTCTGACCTCAACTATGCCCTGCGGGTCAAGACCATTGATAGGCTCGTCAAGAATAATAAGCTCCGGATCTCCTGCAAGAGCAAGAGCTATTCCAAGTCTTTGTCTCATGCCAAGAGAGAATGAGCCAACCTTTTTCTTTCCTGTATCGGCAAGACCGACCAGTTCCAGCAGGCTCTCGGCATATTTTGGCTTATTTACACCCAGACCGATGCACTTTGCCCGTACATTGTCAACGGCGTTCATGTTCGGAAAAATACCGGGCGCCTCGATGAGCACACCCACCTTGTGCATTTCTCCCTTTATATCCTTTCCCGACTTTCCGAAAAGCGTGTAGCTGCCGCTCGTAGCCGTTGAAAGTCCGCTGAGCACTCTCATTATCGTAGTTTTGCCGGCGCCGTTTCTGCCGATAAGACCATATATCTCACCGCGCTTTATGCGTATGTCGATATCACTGGCAGCAGCAACATGTCCGTACTTTTTTGTAAGCTTGTCAGTAGTAAGAACGTATTCCATAAGCTTTCCGCAGGGACCGTTCCCCGCAGTATCTCTCCCTTCTTTGTGGATATTTTCGGCAGCCTGTCAATATCCGGCTGCTTTATGGCGGAAGCATACTCATCAAATGAGCCTGACCGTCCAGATAAAATTATATCATACACGAACGCACAAACACAATATCATTTTCCAATATAGACAATATTTTTGAATCAGCGGAGTCAATTTTGTCCGTCAGGGTGCCGCAGAAAAAACAACCGGAAACACATCCGTCCGCGCCCTGAAATATGTCTGATACAACATATCATATCAGGGTGCAGGAGGGCGCAGGCCCTCTAAAGCGCATTTTTCTATTTGTGATATTTTCCGCCGCCGTTTATCTGAAACGCCCTGTATATCTGCTCGCACAGCATGACCCTTGCAAGCTGGTGAGGGAAGGTCATTTCAGACATGGAAAGCTTTATTCCCGCAGCCTGTTTCACTTCATCGGAAAGCCCCCACGAGCCGCCTATGATAAACGCCACATTGCCGCTGCCGTCAAGCGCCAGACGTTCAAGCTGAGCCGCAAGACCCTCCGAGGTGCGCTGTCTGCCCTCTATGCACATAGCAATGATAAACGCGCCCTTTGGAACTGCGGAAAGTATGCGTTTACCCTCTTTTTCAAGAGTATTTTTTATATTTGCCGGAGAAGGCGCATCAGGTATCCTCTCTTCATCTACTTCAATGATGCTGAAGCTGCACGATCCCCTCAGACGCTTGGAATACTCGGCGCATGCCTCTGTCCAGCAGCGTTCTTTAAGCTTTCCTACACAAACAACAGTAACATTCATCATAACGCAACACCCCTACGAACGGTCACAGGACATTTTCGTTAATAAATAACCGTATTTCCTACGGATATCTCCGGCACGACAGAAAGCATGAAATCCACATTCTGCTTCATGCCCTTCTCCTGAAGACGGCTCAGCGTCGTCTGCTTTGCAAGATCGGGAAAATTGTTCTCCTTGCTGAGATGCGCAAGCAGCAGCCGTGTTGTTCCGGAATCTACCAGTCCGGCGCAGGTATCGGCGCAAAGCTCGTTTGAAAGATGACCGATATCCGAAAGTATGCGCCTTTTGAGAACATAAGGATAAGAGCCGTATCTGAGCATGCCTACATCATGGTTGGACTCCAATACAACGGTGTCGCAGCCGGCAAGAGCGTTTTTTATTTCTGCGGTGACAATGCCTGTATCCGTCGCAAAAGCAGTTATGCGCCCGTCCTGAGTTTCCACGCAATATCCGTAGCCCTCGGCGCAGTCGTGCGATATGCGGAAGGGACGCACACACATACTTTCAAGCTCCGTACCGTCAAGCGTCAGCGGACGCATATCCACTTTTTCATTTATAATGCCGTTGCTTTTCAGATACTGCGCAGTGCCCGGCGAAGCATAAACAGGAATACCGTGTCTTACGGAAAAGACCCTCAGAGCGCTCACATGGTCACTATGCTCATGTGTAATGAATATCGCCCTGATGCTGCCGACATCTATATTGTTATCCCTCAGAGCATTCTCCAGCTGCTTTGCGCTCCTTCCGCAGTCGATGAGTATTCCGCTGCCTGATGCTTCAAGATAATAGCTGTTGCCTGAACTGCCGCTGAAAGGCGGACAAAGCTTTGCCATTTTTCCACCTCCGGATAATTTCAAAAAACATCACTTCCGCCTGCCGGAAGTTTTTTTGCGTAAAAAAGGTACGGTAAATAAACGATTGATATCTACCGTACCTTAACAATTATCGTGTTATGCCCTTCTTGCGATCGGATCGTCTGTATAAATAATGCGTATATCAGCGCCAAGACCGGCGAACTTCTCAACAACGTCCTCGTATCCGCGCTCGATATGCTCTATGTCCTCAATGTGTGTGGTGCCCTTTGCGGAAAGCGCGGCGATTATCATGGCTGCGCCGGCACGCAAGTCGGTCGCCTTTACAGGTGCACCGTTAAGCTCCTTTACACCCTCAATGACCGCTACCTTGCCGTCCACGGAGATAACGGCGCCCATGCGCTTCAGCTCCTCAACATAGCGGAAACGGTTATCCCACACCGCCTCGGTAACTATGCTGGTACCCTGAGCCTGCGCTAAAAGAGCGGCTATCTGGGGCTGCATATCAGTCGGGAAGCCGGGATGAGGCATGGTCTTTACATTGCAGCGTCTGAGTTCGCCTGTTCTGCGCACACGCACAGCGTCCTCATATTCGTCTATCTGTACGCCTATCTCACGCAGCTTTGCGGTTATCGACTCGAGGTGTTTCGTGATGACGTTGCTCACTATCACATCTCCGCCTGTCGCAGCGGCAGCTACCATGTATGTACCTGCCTCTATCTGGTCGGGAATGATGGTATAGGTTGTACCGTTCAAGTGCTTTACACCATTGATCTTTATTACATCGGTACCTGCACCCCTGACGTCTGCGCCCATAGAGTTAAGGAAGTTTGCAAGGTCTACGATATGCGGTTCTTTTGCGGCATTTTCGATGATCGTCCTGCCCTCCGCCCTTACGGCAGCAAGCATAATGTTCACCGTTGCGCCCACAGAAACAACGTCAAGGTAGACGTGTCCACCTGTCAAGCGGTCAGCCTTTACATTTATCATACCCTGCACGACACTGTGAGATGCTCCCAGCACAGCAAAGCCTTTAAGGTGCTGGTCAATAGGACGGACGCCGAAATCGCAGCCGCCCGGCAGAGCCACGCGAGCCTCGGAAAACTTACCCAGCAAAGCGCCGAGCAGGTAGCATGAAGCTCTCATTCTGCGGACAATATCATAGGCTGCCACCGGTGTTCTGATATAGGTAGGATCGATATCGAGGGTAGTTTTGTTGACCCTGCTTACCCTTGCGCCCATTTCGTGAAGAATATTGGCTATAAGGTTAACGTCCATTATGTTAGGGATATTCTCTATACGGCAGATACCGTCTGAAAGGATCACGGCAGGAATAATGGCAACGGCAGCATTTTTTGCTCCGCTTATATGCACTGTTCCATTAAGCTTGTTGCCGCCGTTTACAACGATCTGTTTCAAATTGCAACACTCCCCATAGCTTGGATATATGAGCATTCGGACCGATGGTCCTATGTATAGATTCATGTTGAAAAAACACCGTCATACTACATGGATATGGCAGTGTCCGGTTTGTGTAACATGCACTAAACATTGATTAAGATTTAATGCAAAAATAAACCAATTCTTTTTTTATGATAATACAAAGCAAACCGATTGTCAATATAAAATCCGCTTTATTACAGTATTGTTACGCAAAATAAGTAAATTGCATAATAAAAGACTTACTGTAAAGAGGCTTTTGCAGTATATTTCCATCATATACGAAATCTTCCAGAAATATGGCAGGCAAAAAACATTCTTTTCATCAACAGTGAGCGCGGCGGCTGTAAAGTAATTTGCTTTACATATCAAAAGGCAATAATTCTGTCACAAAAAATCTTTCGTACCGCTCTGTTTAACGCCGCTAAGGAGGTATTATCCTCAAAACGCCCTATGGGCGT
>CADBPE010000088.1 GCA_902796475.1 uncultured Ruminococcus sp. | reverse complement strand
GTTTATCTGTGAACGCGAAATCGGGAGCGCAGGCTCTGCGCCAAGCCTTTGAAAAGGCTTGAGCGAAACTTTTGTGTTGTGGTTTTTGAAAAGTATTTCTGGGCGCGGGTGTTTACATTTCCGCCTATTTATCTGTGAGCGCGAAATTGGGTGCGGCAGCTTGCCGCCGCAGGCAGCTTTACTTTACCAGCGCTTCAAGTCCCTCTATGGACTGTAAGCCAACGGTCTGCTTTACCATTTTGCCGTCCTTGATAACGGCAAGCATGGGAATGCTCATAACACGGAAGTTCATGGCAAGCTCCTGCTCCTCGTCAACATTTACCTTGCCTACCTTGATCTCCGGATGTGCCTCGGCAAATTTGGCAAGTATCGGCGCCTGCATTCGGCAGGGGCCGCACCATGAAGCCCAGAAGTCGATAAGAACAGGTCTGTCCGATTCGAGTACCTCGGCTTTGAAATTGCTTTTTGTAATAGTCAGTTCACTCATGTTAAGCATCCTTTCTTTGTGTGGTATGGTTTATTATATTTAGTATATGACAAGTGCGCCAAAAATACAAGAACCGTTCTGAAATTTTGTCATATCACAATATGTTTTTTGCATAAAAATTTTTATTGACGCCTTTTTACCTATTGACATACTGGGTAATAGGTATTATAATATACAAAGCAACAAATTAAGGAGCTGATAAAATGAATATATATGCGGATAACGCCGCTACTACCAAAATGAGTCCGGCGGCTGTCGAGGCTATGACATACTGCATTTCGGAATACTGGGGCAATCCGTCAAGCCTGTATGCCATCGGTCAGCGGGCTAAGGAAAAGCTTGAAGAGGCACGCGCTCAGATCGCTTCGATTATTAACGCCGAGCCGCGTGAGATCATCTTCACATCGGGCGGCAGTGAAGCGGATAATCAGGCGCTTCTCACAGCCGCAATGATAGGACTCAAAAAGGGTCATAAGCATATAATATCTTCGGCGTTTGAGCATCACGCTATTCTCCATACACTGAAAAAGCTTGAAAAAAACGGCTTTGAGGTAACGCTGCTGCCCGTACATGAAAACGGTATCGTGCGTCTTGACGAGCTTGAAGCTGCTATGCGTGAGGATACCTGTCTTGTGACGATAATGACGGCAAACAACGAGATCGGCACCATACAGCCGGTCAGGGAGATAGGCGAGCTTTGCCGTAAGCGCGGCATTATCTTCCATACCGATGCGGTGCAGGCAGTCGGACATCTTCCGATAGATGTAAAAGCTCAGTTTATTGATATGCTTTCGGCGTCTGCACATAAATTTCACGGCGCAAAGGGTACCGGCTTTCTTTTCTGCCGCAAGGGTATTCCTCTCAGCAATCTCATCGAGGGCGGCGCTCAGGAGAGAAATAAACGTGCCGGAACTGAAAATCTGCCGGGCATAATGGCTATGGCGGCGGCTCTTAAAGAGTCGGTGGAAAATATGGACGCTCACAACGCTCATAAAATGGAGATCCGTGACAAGCTTATAGCAGGTCTTTCAAAAATACCTCACAGCGCCCTTAACGGCGACCCTAAACAGCGTCTTTCCGGAAACGTGAATTTCAGCTTTGAGGGCATTGAGGGAGAGTCCTTGCTCATTCTTCTTGATCAGCGTGGAATAAGCGCATCTTCGGGCAGTGCCTGTACATCAGGCGCGCTTGACCCAAGCCATGTTCTGCTGTCCATAGGGCGGATACATGATGTTGCTCACGGCTCTTTGCGTCTGAGTATCGGCGAGGATATAACCGATGATGATGCCGATTATATCATTTCAAACGTGGGTGAGGTCGTCGCTTACCTGAGAAGCTTTTCTCCCGTATGGCGTGACCTGATGACCGGCAAACGTGAATTTATACTATAACAGGAGGAAATATTATGGCACTTTATAGCGATAAAGTAATGGATCATTTCATGAATCCCCGAAATGTGGGTATCATTGAGGATGCGGACGGTATAGGCGAGGTAGGCAACGCCAAGTGCGGCGACATTATGAAAATGTACCTTAAAATAGATAACGATGTTATCACTGACGTCAAGTTTGAGACCTTCGGCTGCGCAAGCGCTATTGCGTCAAGCTCTATGGCGACGGAGCTTATCAAGGGACAAAAGGTCGAGGATGCTCTTGCGCTGACTAATAAGGCTGTTGCCGAGGCTCTGGACGGTCTGCCGGATTATAAGATGCACTGCTCCGTACTTGCCGAGGAAGCTATACAGTCGGCTATCGAGGACTATCAGAAGAAAAATCCGAAAAAATAAAAATTTATCTTAAATACCTATTGACATGGTAGGTAAATAGTGGTATTATATAGATGTTCTCAAAAACAATTTTTCAGGAAGGGAGTTTTTACGATGCTTAACACTTACATCTCAAAGCAGAATAACATGTGTTGCTGTCGAATGCTTAACTCCCGGGCTTATAATGCGGCGGGTGCATACGGCTGCGCTGCCATGCTCCGCGTTTCAAAGCGATGTTGCTGATATAACGGCTTTGAATACCATTTGCCCGGGAGTTTCACACCGCCCCCGGGCGATTCTTTTTGCATAAATATATAAAACCGTAATTTTGAAAGGAAGATAACCATGAGCTATAAATTTGAAACACTTCAGCTTCACGTTGGTCAGGAGCAGCCTGATCCCGCTACCGATTCCAGAGCAGTACCCATCTATCAGACCACATCTTACGTTTTCCGCAACAGTCAGCATGCCGCCGACCGCTTTGGTCTTGCGGATGCGGGCAACATCTACGGCAGACTGACAAACTCAACTCAGGACGTGCTTGAAAAGAGGATAGCCGCTCTTGAGGGAGGCAGCGCCGCTCTTGCTCTTGCTTCGGGCGCTGCGGCGATCACTTACACTATAGAGGCTCTTGCTGCAAACGGCGGACATATCGTGGCTCAGAAGACGATCTACGGCGGAAGCTACAATCTGCTTGCTCACACTCTGCCGCAGCTTGGCATTACCACAACATTTGTCGACGCCCATGATCTTGCCGAGGTAGAAGGCGCTATAAAGGATAACACGAGAGCCATTTATCTTGAAACGCTGGGCAACCCCAACAGCGACATTCCCGACATTGACGCTATTGCCGAGCTTGCTCACAGGTACGGCCTGCCTGTGGTCGTTGACAACACTTTCGGAACGCCTTATCTTATCAGACCTATCGAACACGGCGCCGATGTGGTAGTACATTCCGCTACTAAATTCATAGGCGGACACGGCACAACGCTGGGCGGCATTATCGTGGAGTCCGGCAAATTCGACTGGAAGGCAAGCGGCAATTATCCTCAGATAGCCGCTCCGAACCCCAGCTATCACGGCGTATCGTTCTATGACGCTGTCGGACCTGCCGCTTTTGTTACTTATATAAGAGCGATCCTTCTCAGGGACACCGGCGCAGCCATTTCACCGTTTAACGCTTTTCTTCTGCTCCAGGGCACAGAAACTCTTTCTCTCCGTCTTGACAGACATGCCGAGAACACCAAGAAGGTCGTAGAGTATCTGAGCAATCATCCTCTTGTTGAAAAAGTGAATCATCCATCGCTTCCCAATCACCCCGACCACAAGCTTTATGAGCGCTATTTCCCGAACGGCGGCGGCTCTATATTTACTTTCAACATCAAGGGCGGCAAGGAGCAGGCATGGAAGTTTATCGACAATCTGAAGCTTTTCTCACTGCTTGCAAATGTTGCCGACGTCAAGAGTCTGGTTATCCATCCGGCTTCTACGACACATTCGCAGCTTTCCGCAGATGAACTTGCTGAACAGGGAATTTTTGAGGGGACGATACGTCTTTCTATCGGCACCGAGCATATAGATGATATTATAGAAGATCTTGACAATGCTTTTAAGGCTATAAATTAAGGAGGAAACAGTCATGCCTGAAATATTAAAGGGTACACTTGGACTTATCGGCAACACACCTCTTGTTGAGGTAGCAAACATTGAGAAGAAGCAGGGACTTGAAGCAAGGGTGCTTGTCAAGCTGGAATACTTCAATCCCGCAGGCAGCGTTAAAGACAGGATCGCCAAGGCGATGATCGAGGACGCTGAGGAAAAGGGACTTATCGGCGAGGGCACAACGCTTATCGAGCCGACTTCCGGCAATACGGGCATAGGTCTTGCTGCAATTGCTGCGGCCAAGGGTTACAGGCTCATCATCACCATGCCTGAGACCATGAGCGTGGAAAGACGCAACATTCTCAGGTTTTACGGCGCCGAGCTGGTTCTCACTGACGGCTCAAAGGGCATGAAGGGTGCTATCGCCAAGGCTCAGGAGCTTTCTCAGGAGATCGAGAACAGCTTTATTCCCGGACAGTTCGTCAACCCTGCGAATCCGGCGGTGCATAAGGCTACAACAGGTCCGGAGATATGGAAGGCTGCTGACGGAAATGTTGATATTTTCGTTGCCGGCGTAGGCACAGGCGGCACTATCACCGGTGTAGGCGAGTATCTCAAGGAGCAGAATCCTGAAGTAAAGATAGTTGCGGTAGAGCCTGAGGGTTCGCCTGTTCTTTCTAAGGGTACTCCCGGACCTCACAAGATACAGGGAATAGGCGCCGGCTTTGTTCCGGATGTTTTGAATACCGGAATTTATGATGAGATCATTGCCGTTGAAAACGAGAGTGCATTCCAGACTTCAAAGCTTCTTGCAAAAAGCGAAGGAATCTCAACAGGCATTTCATCGGGTGCAGCGCTTTTTGCAGCCATCGAGCTTGCCAAGCGTCCTGAGAATAAGGGAAAGACAATTGTTGCTCTTCTTCCCGACAGCGGCGACAGATACTATTCGACAGCACTTTTTACAGAATGATCCAAAACAGACCGTACTGATTTAATAATGGGGATATCCTTTGTTTCCAAGAAAAGGATATCCCCATTTTGATATTTTGGTGTAAGATGGTGCCGGTTCTCTAAGAAGTAACTCTCCTTTTGATATTTGGGTGTTAGAGGGTGCCAGTCCTCAGGGGTAAGAGGGCGCCATCCCTCAGGGTGTAAGAGGGCACCAGTCCTCAGGGTGTTAGAGAGCGCCATCCCTCAGGGTGTTAGAGGGCGCTAGCCCTCTAATAATAAATTTCCCCTCTTCCTTTGGAAGAGGGGCAGGGGTGATGGAACGCCCGCAGGGCGTTTTGAGGATAATACTGCTTTAACGGTCAGCTCTTATAAGCTTG
>CADBPE010000087.1 GCA_902796475.1 uncultured Ruminococcus sp. | reverse complement strand
TCGAGAACATGAAGTTCGACTCGATCATAGCTTCCGTAAACGCAGGCAAGGCTGATATCGGCGCTGCGGGCATGACCGTTACCGAAGACAGAAAAAAGAACGTTGATTTCACCGACAGCTACACCACCTCAAAGCAGGTCATCATCGTTTACGACAACAGCGGCACAAAGACCGGACTTTCCTTTGGTGAGAAGCTCAAGCAGAATTTCATTGAAGAGGACAGATGGCACTATCTTCTTGACGGTCTGGGCACAACGCTTCTGATTACGGTGCTTTCGATTATTGTCGGTCTGCTGCTTGGTACGCTCATCGCAGTAGTTCGCACCGTTCACGATCAGAACGGCAAGCTGAAGATACTCAACTTTATCTGCAAGCTTTATCTTACCATCATACGAGGCACTCCTGCGGTGCTGCAGCTTTTGATAATTTATTACGGCGTGTTCGGCGCTGTTAATATCAGCAAGATAATCGTGGCTGTTGTAGCCTTCGGTCTTAACTCTGCGGCTTATGTTGCCGAGGTCATCCGTTCAGGCATAAACGCCGTTGACAAGGGACAGTTCGAGGCAGGCAGATGTCTTGGTCTGAGCTACAAGGTCACTATGTCAAGCATTATCATGCCGCAGGCGTTCAAGAATATGCTTCCAGCGCTTCTCAACGAGGTCATTGCTCTGCTGAAGGAAACCGCTATCTGCGGTTACATCGCTCTGCAGGATCTTACCATGGGCGGCGATATCATCCGCAGCCAGACCTTCGATGCTTTCCTGCCGCTTATCGCTGTTGCGATCATCTATCTTATCATAGTTATTATTCTTACTCGTATCGTTACGATCCTTGAAAGGAGATTGAAAAAAAGTGAAAAATAAGACAAACAAGGGCACAGTAGATACCGCGCCCGAAACGGCTCCGGCAGTCTCCGAGGAAAAGAAAGAGGATCAGCCTAAGAACAACAGCCGGGAAAAAATAGCAGGCACCAAGGGCGAGGCACTTATAATCGTAAATGATCTTTTCAAGAGCTTCGGTGACCACAAGGTGCTCAGGGGCATAACCACCGAGATCGACAAGGGCGAGGTCGTGGCGATAATCGGTCCTTCGGGATGCGGTAAATCTACCTTCCTGCGTTCACTGAATCTGCTTGAGGTTCCTGACAGCGGCACCATACGCTTTGAGGGCACAGACATTACCGACAAGAGCGTTGACATAAACAAGATGCGTGAAAAAATGGGCATGGTATTCCAACAGTTCAATCTTTTCAGAAACCTGACCATAAAGCAAAATATCATGCTTGCGCCTACAAAGCTCGGCAAGATGACAAAGGAGCAGGCTTCCGCAAGGGCTGACGAGCTGCTGAAAAGAATAGGTCTTTCCGATAAGGCAAACGCTTATCCCGGAAGTCTTTCGGGCGGACAGCAGCAGCGTGTGGCTATCATCAGGGCGCTGGCGATGAATCCCGATGTAATGCTCTTTGACGAGCCTACATCTGCGCTTGACCCGGAAATGGTCGGAGAGGTGCTCTCTCTTATGAAGGAGCTTGCAGATACCGGCATGACCATGGTTATCGTTACCCATGAAATGGGCTTTGCAAGAGAGGTAGCTGATCGTGTTTTATTTATTATCGAGGGCGTTATCGCCGAGGAGAACACGCCGGATGAATTCTTTGCAAATCCTGTGAATCCCCGTTTGAAGGACTTCCTTTCAAAGGTCCTGTAATATAGTCTATGAACTCAGTCGGCAGCGCATAGAAATGTGCTGCCGATATTTTAAACAATTTTTGGGTGAGAAAATGAAAATAGGAAATGTGGAAATAAACGGATACGCTTGTCTGGCGCCTATGGCAGGAGTTACCGACAGAGCCTTCCGCGAGCTGTGTGCAGGCTTCGGGGCGGCTTATGTCATGGGTGAGATGGTAAGCTCCAAGGGGCTTGTATATAAAAGCGAAAAGTCAAGAGAGCTGCTGGTGCTTTCCGATGCCGAAAGACCTGCGGCTGTGCAGCTTTTCGGAAACGAGCCGGATACTATGGCAGATGCCGCAAGAATAGCTCTTGAATACAAGCCGGATATAATCGACATAAACATGGGCTGTCCGGCGCCCAAGATAGCCATGAACGGCTGCGGCTCGGCGCTTATGAAGGATCCGGAGCTTTGCGGCAGGATAGTCCGGGCGGTAAAGGACGTTTCCGATGTGCCCGTGACCGTGAAGATACGCAAGGGCTGGGATAAAAACAGTGTAAACGCAGTAGAGGTAGCGCAGATATGCGAAGCGTCCGGAGCAGATGCAATAGCCGTACACGGCAGGACGCGGGAACAGCAGTATATGCCCTCGGCGGACTGGGATATTATAAAGCAGGTCAAGCGGGCTGTAAATGTGCCCGTGATCGGCAACGGAGATGTGACCAGCGCAGAGCTTGCCGCAAAAATGATGGAGCAGACCGGCTGTGATCTTGTAATGATAGGACGCGGCGCTTTGGGTAATCCCTGGATATTCCGTGAGATATCCATGCTTATCGGGCATGACAGACCATCTCTGCCGGTCTCAGCAGCCGAGAGGATAACCGTTTTGCTGCGTCATGTGTCGAAAATGTGCGAATACAAGGGAGAAGCATCTGCGATGCGTGAAGCCCGCAAGCATGCCGCGTGGTATCTTAAAGGCATAAAGGGAGCTGCGGCGTTAAGAAAACGCGCGGTAGAGATAACGACCTTTGAAGACCTTATCGAGCTGTGCAGGGACATACCGATGTGATCTTTTAAGTCATTACGTTAAAATTTGCCGCCGCAGGCTCTGCGCCTGCCGCCTCTCGGCGGCGGGTTGCTTTTATCGAACCGTTAGTAGGGGACGCCCTCTTGCGCAGGGCGTCCC